>JAHJVW010000141.1 GCA_018828585.1 Bacteroidota bacterium | reverse complement strand
TATTATAAAAAATAGCTATTATATATTTTTTATTGCAATAAACTCAATAATTTGTTAATTTTATCATCATATTAAATCAATTATTTAATTAAATGAGAAAATTAAGCCTTGATATCTATAAGAAATTCAAGAAAAACGAATCAAAAGCTGGAATATTTCTTATAATCTGCGTTTTATTATCTATTATAATTGCTAATTCCACTATAGCAAACTATTTTAACGATTTTTTAAATTTTAAATTGGGTTTCGAATTAGGAAGTATAGATCTTAATTTCAGTGCTCTCAGCTGGATTAATGATGGTTTAATGGCTATATTCTTCCTTTATGTTGGTTTAGAAATTAAAAGAGAAATCATTGATGGCGAGTTAAAATCAATTAAACAAGCTTCATTACCTATTATTGCCGCAATTGGGGGAATGTTAGTGCCAGCGCTACTTTTTTCATTGGTAAATATCGGCACTGCAACTCATAAAGGTTGGGGTATTCCAATGGCAACAGATATTGCGTTCGCTATTGGTATATTATCTCTATTAGGAAATCGAGTTCCAAACTCGTTAAAAGTATTTTTAACGGCGCTGGCAATTGTAGATGATCTAGGTGCCATTTTAGTGATTGCTGTTTTTTACACGTCTGACATTCATGCGACATTTTTATTATATGCTGCTGGTGTTTTCGCCTTCCAGATGGCATTAAATTATTTCGGCGTTAAGAAATTGATATTTTATATTATCCCAGGAGTGGTTTTATGGTACTTTATTCACCATAGTGGTATTCATGCAACGATAGCTGGCGTTTTAACTGCTATTGCAATTCCTGCCAATGTAGAAAAAAGAAAACATTCTCCATTAGAAAAATTAGAAAGCTTATTAAGTAATCCAGTAAGCTACATCATTATGCCTTTGTTTGCATTGGCGAATACGAATATTAGGTTTGAATCTGAAATGATGAAAGGATTAACTAACTCATTAGGATTAGGTATTTTAGCTGGATTATTTATTGGAAAACCACTCGGAATAACTTTAGCTTCATGGATGGCTATTAAATTTAAAATGGCTAAAAAACCAAGGGCTGCTAGCTGGAAACAACTTTCGGGAGTGGGTATGTTAGGAGGAATTGGATTTACCATGTCGATTTTTGTATCGATATTATCTTTTGCTTCACCACTATTTCAATTAGAAGCAAAGTTCTCCATATTGATTGCGTCCATTTCGGCAGCTACAACTGGATATATTTTCTTAAACTACCTGAGTAAAAAAGCTGATCCAGAAAAAGTAAAATCCACAAAACCAAAAAGAGAACCTATATATAATGCTAAAGAAAAATTAGAGTTAGCTTAACCTAACCCTTAATTTTCCTGATAAATTCTGGTATATGACTCAAATAATTTTCTGGATCACCTAATTCTTTCACAAAAGCAGTACCTACAATTGCGCCATTTGCATATTGATTTGCTCGGGAAAAACTTTGATGATCTGAAATTCCAAATCCTATGATTAATGGATTTTTAAGATGCATCGCTTTTACCCTGTTATAATAGTCGCCAATCTCATTCGACACATTCAAATCTTTCCCTGTGGTTGATGAAGATGAAAGTAAATAGATAAATCCGTTGGAGAGGCTATCTATCTTTCTGATCCGTTCTTCAGAGGTTTGTGGCGTTACTAGAAAGATATTGCTTAATCCGTTACTGATGAAATCATTTTTATAAAGTTCTTCATACTCATATAATGGTAAATCAGGCACAATTACACCATCCACTCCTACCTCAGCGGCTACCTTACAAAAATTACTCACTCCGTATTGAATCATTGGATTAGCATAACCCATTAATAATATTGGGATAGAAACCCTACTTCTTAAATCTTTCAATTGTTCAAACAGGACTTTTAAAGTCATCCCATTTTCTATCGCCACTTGTGAACTATGTTGAATCACTGGCCCGTCAGCTAAAGGATCAGAATAAGGAAAACCTATTTCTAAAAAATCTGCACCTGCTTTCTCTAAAGCTTCTGCAATATTAAGCGTTGCTCCTATTTCGGGATAACCTGCTGTGAAGTAGATAGAAAGTATATCGTTTTTCTTTTTTTCAAAGAGTTGTGTTAATCTGTTCATTTTATTAAAATTTCTATAATCATTGGTTTAATAGTCCATTATTAATTAGAAATAATGGTATCCGAAAATGGTCAAACCATCAAATTATCAAATTGCTAAAGGTTAAAATATTTCATAAAAGTTTCTAAATCCTTATCACCTCTCCCGGAAAGGCAAATCACAACAACATCCTCCTTTTTGAAAGTCATTTTTTTGAGTTGCGCCAAAGCATGTCCTGTTTCAATAGCCGGAATGATCCCTTCTAATTTAGATAGTTCCATACTTGCTTCCATGGCTTCATCATCGGTAATACTTACATATTCAACCCTTTTTACCTTATGCAGATGCGCATGCTGCGGACCAATTCCTGGATAATCTAAACCTGCAGAAATTGAATAAGGTTCGGTAACCTGACCATCTTCTGTCTGCATTAAAATAGTTCTTGAACCATGCAAAACACCTTCTCTTCCAAGCATAGAGGTGGCTGCCGAATGACCAGAGTTGATCCCTAAACCAGCGGCTTCGGCTGCAATTAATCTTACGTTATCATCATCTAAAAAATGATAAAACATGCCCATAGCATTACTTCCACCACCCACACAAGCCAATACATAGTCTGGTTGATCGTTACCAGTTTGTTCGATTAACTGTTGTTTAGTTTCTTTAGAAATAATGGATTGAAATAGGGAAACCATCTCTGGGTAAGGGTGCGGTCCAACAACAGAGCCTATGATATAATGGGTGTCTACTGGATTGTTGATCCAGTCTCTCATCGCTTCGTTAGTAGCGTCCTTTAAGGTTTTACTTCCTGAGGTAGCGGGAATAACAGTTGCGCCCATCATCTTCATACGAGCAACGTTTGGTGCTTGACGTTTAATGTCAACTTCACCCATATAGATCACGCATTCTAAGCCTTTTAAAGCACAAACTGTCGCGGTTGCCACGCCATGCTGACCAGCCCCTGTTTCGGCAATGATCCTTTTCTTACCCAGCTTTTGGGCCAAAATAATCTGACCTACTGTGTTATTAATTTTATGAGCTCCGGTATGATTTAAATCTTCTCTTTTTAAATAAATCTGAGCCCCATATTTCTCTGATAACCTTTTTGCCAGAAATAATGGAGAAGGCCGTCCCACATAATCTTTCAATAAGCTTTTGAATTCTTTTTGAAAATCAGGTTGAGCTATAGTTTTTAAATATTCATTTCTTAACTCCTCGATATTAGGATAAAGCATTTCTGGGATGTAAGCTCCTCCAAAATCACCATAATAACCCCTATCGTCCACTCTATAATTCATGATCATAATTTTTTAATCAAGCTAAATGCTAATGCTAATTTTTCTATATTTTTTAATCCAGGTTCAATCTCGAACTTTGAATTTAAATCTAAACCGTAAAACTTCTGGTGATTGATTTCTTTAATACTTTCTAAATTATCTAAACTTACTCCTCCACTTAAAAAGAAAGGTTGATCTAACAGATAGCTATCTAAAATAGTCCAATCGAAGGTTTGTCCAGATCCTCCATAAGTGTCAACTTTTGTATCAAACAAAAAATAATCGACATACGCTTCGTAAGCTTTTAAACTATCGAAATCAAAATCATCATCCAAACCAAAAGCTTTTAAAACAATAAAGCCTTCACCTTTAATTTTTTGGCAAAATTCTGGTGTTTCATCTCCATGTAACTGAACAGCTTTAAAACCATAAAGTTTACTAAATTCAATCACCTCATGAACTTGTGCATTCACGAAGACTCCAGTTTTTATAATCTGATCAGGTAATTTTGAGATAAGATTTTTATCGAACGCTAATCCCACAAATCTTTTTGAGGGCGGATAAAATATAAACCCCATAAAATCTGGACATAATGCCGCTAATGCGTTCACATTTGCTTCATTTCTCATCCCACAAACCTTTATCTTTAAGTCCATTTTTAATTACTAATTGCAATTAGTTTTTGAAAAGATTGTAAAGCTTTACCTCCTGCTAAAGATTGTTCGGCTAAATAATAACAATCCCCAAATGATTTTTGCTGATCTACCGTTTGAATGGCTAATGCTGCATTACATAAAACAACATCTCTTTGTTGATGAGAAGCCTTATTTGATAATACTTTCTTAAATATTTCAGCAGATTCTTCAATTGTGCTTCCACCACTTATGGTTGCTGCATCAATCTGTTCAAATCCCAAACTCTCAATACTATGAATTTGCTCTCCTTTATTAGAAAAAGTTTTAAAATCACAAGTTAAAGAGACCTCGTCATATCCTTCTAGTGCATGTAAAATGGTATAGTTTTTATTAGATTGTTGATATAAGTAGGCATATAATCGAGCTAACTCCAAACTAAAAACTCCAACTATTTGATTTTGAGGTTGAGCAGGATTCACCATTGGCCCTAACATATTAAAAAATGTTTTCACCCCTAGTTCTCTTCTAATGGGCGCAACGTTTTTCATAGCTGGGTGAAAAAGTGGTGCATGTAAAAAACATATTCCAGCTTCGTGTAAAGATTTCTTTAAAACAGATTCATCATTGGTGAATTTATAGCCTAAATACTCCATCACGTTTGAGGAACCACAGCTAGAAGAAACACCATAATTACCATGTTTAGCGACTTGATATCCCGCCCCCGCAACAACAAAAGATGCTAATGTTGAGATATTAAAAGTGTCTTTACCGTCGCCACCTGTACCGCATAAATCGATAAGATTAAACTCATTAGTTAAATTTACAGGGATACAAAGCTCAATCATGGCCTCTCTAAAGCCTTGTAACTCCTCAACAGTGATGTTTCTCATGCAATAGGCAGTCATAAATGCGGTCATTTGTGAGGCATTAAATTTACCTAAAGAAATATTGGTTAAAATTTCTTTGGACTGTTCTCTGCTAAAAGTTTTTTGTTCAAATAAGTGATTTAAAATCGCTTTCATCTTTTTGTTTTTAATCAAAAAAAAAGGGTTACCAACGGCAACCCTCTATTATATCATTTTGTAAATAATCAGGTTAAGCCTTACGAATTTTCGTAATGCCACCACCAGATTGTATTTACATTTAAATTTTTCATCTTTACGTCGCAAATATGGTAAAATTTTGAATATTCCAAAAATTAACTGCAATTAAAACTGAAATTATTACATGATTAAACTAAAAGGAAAAGCCAATGTAGACGAGGATATGGGATTTGGAAAAAATCCAACTACTAATAATCAGCGTTTGCTAAATAAAGACGGCAGTTCTAATGTTAGAAGAAAAGGACTTCCTTTTTTTAAGCCACATGAGGCCTATAACTCGCTAATTTATATGAGTTGGAATAGGTTTTGGGTCACTGTATCAATTTCTTACATCCTCATTAATTTATTGTTTGCAACCATTTACTTTTTACTAGGTATGGAGCATTTAAATGGCTCGGTTAGTTTAACACCGCTTACAAAATTTGCTGATGCCTTCTTTTTTTCTGCGCAAACAATTGCTACTGTTGGGTATGGTCATTTAAGTCCTTCTGGTTTTATTACCAATATTGTTGCCGCATTAGAATCTTTTATTGGTTTATTAACCTTTGCATTGGCCACCGGTTTATTATATGGAAGGTTTTCTCGCCCAACAGCTAAAATGGTTTATAGCGAAAAAATAATTGTAGCTCCTTATCAGGATGGAAAAGCATATATGTTTAGACTAGCCAATTTAAGGAGTAATCAATTAATTGATTTAGAAATAAATGTCATGTTGAGTATCAATATATCAGAAAATGGGAAACCCACTAGAAGATTTGTCCAACTAGAATTAGAAAGGAAAGCCATTCAGTTACTTACTTTAGGGTGGACCATAGTTCATCCAATTACGGAGGATAGCCCACTTTATGGCTTGAATAAAAGAGATTTATTAGACAGCGAAGCTGAGTTTGTTATATTCTTGAAAGCTTTTGATGATGCTTTTTCTCAAAATGTGCATTCTCGAACTTCTTATCAGGCAAGCGAAATTGTTTTTGACGCAAAATTCGACCAAATCATTAAAACTGATGAAGACGGTGTTTTTTCTATAGATATTTCAAAAGTAAGTGATTATTCGCTGCTTAATTAGTGTTTATCTATAAAATCAATGATTTTATCATACATCTTATTACAACCGAAAATCATTTGTGTAATCATTCCAATATGTTTTTTCCCATTAATGATTTCAAAACTGACGGATTTATGATTTTCTTTTAGTGCCTTATAAAAAGCAGGAGTTTGCATTTGAATAGATGGGTAAGTTTTTGAACCCGAAAAAAGTTGATAAGGATTTTGAATTTGATCGACAGTAAAAATGGGAGATGCATTCTTCCATTCTTCTTCATCAGCACCAAAAACTTTTAAAAACCCAGGTATATATTTATCATCCGTATTGATTTGTAGTTTCATATATTGATAGATATTTAAGCCAAAAGGATCATTTAAAATAACTCCTTTAATAGGATTTTGAATACCCGCTTGATTAAAATATTTAGGATTTTGATTAATCAATGCTGCTAAATGTCCCCCTGCAGAGTGGCCCATCACAAAAATTTGATTGGGGTTTCCCCCATATTCTTGAATATGATTTTTAACCCATTTGACCGCTTTTGCGCAATCATAGGCCATCGCATCGTATTGGACTTCTGGTGATAATTGATAATTAATGACGACTACTATTTTACCTTTTCGGGCAAAGTTTCTTCCTAAAAACCAATAAGTATCTTTCGAACCGCTATTCCATGAACCACCGTGAATAAAAACAATAACATCCTGAGGTTTTGAAAACTGATCTGAATGGTAGATATCTAATAAATTGGATGTTCCAGCATCAGCGTAAGCCAAATCTTTTTCTTTCTTGACACCGGCTAATGCAACAAAAATATTCATTATTAAAAAAGGGATTAAAAGAAGACTTTTCAAAATATTAACTAATCAGCGGATCTTTTTCCTTTTTAAAATGATTATAAACTAAATTATCTAAAAACTTCGGTAAAATTTTTTGAAGCATTACTGTTAATTTTCCTTGACCTGTCATTATTAATGTTCTTTTTCTAGCCTCTACACCATTTACAATTCTAATAGCTACTTCTTCTGCTGTCATCATCTTCTCTTCAATCATAGAAGTTTCACCTTGTGGTTTAGCTTCACTATTTAAAGCTACGTTTCTAATATTTGAAGCTGTAAAACCTGGACAAGCCACCATTATATGTAGGTTATTATTTAAATTCTCATTCCTCAGGGCTTCCATAAAACCATTCATTGCGAATTTAGAAGCTGAGTATCCAGTTCTGCCAGGCAAACCTTTAAAACCTGCTATGGATGATACACCAACAATAGAACCAGATTGGCTCAAAATTTCGTCGAAGGCATATTTTGTGCAATAAACTGTTCCCCAGAAATTGATATCCATTACTTTTTTGAGTACATCCATATCTAAATCTTTAAATAAGGCCCGCATGGAGATTCCGGCATTATTCACTAAAACATCAATTTTACCCATTGTTCTAATGGATTGCTGCATCAAATCTTTACACTCGGTTTCATTACTTACATCTGTTTGGATTGCTAAGGTTCTCACATGGTATTTATCTTGAATTTCTTGAGCAATTTCACAAAGAACCACATATTGTCTGGCAGCTAAAACTACATGAGCTCCTCGTTTGGCAAACTCTTCTGCGCAAGCTTTCCCAATGCCGCTAGAAGCTCCTGTTATGACAACTATTTTATCTTTTAAACTCATTTCAAAACTTTAAAAAATATTTTCTCACAAATATGAACATTGCACCATAAAAACTTTGAATATATCGCAAACTTAATTTCCTAGTACTTTGTCCTTTAAAATGGATAATATAAGTTTCGGGAAAATAATAATTTTTGTATCCAGCCAAAGATAAGCGATAAGAAAGATCTATATCCTCGCCATACATAAAGAATGTTTCATCAAATAATCCTACTTTATCTAAAGCCTTTTTTCTCAACAACATAAAAGCACCTGCTAAAACTTCTATTTCAGATGTTCGGTATTCATCTATCCAACCTAAATGATAACGGTTAAACAGCTTAGAAGTTGGGAAAATTTTAGAAAGTCCTACAAATTTACTAAATACGGCCCAAGGAGTTGGTAAACCCCTTTTAGACTCTTTCAAAAATCTCCCTTGTCCGTTGATCATCCTCACTCCTAACCCTCCAGCATCATCATGTAGATTCATAAATTTGATAACTTTATAAATCGTATCAGCACTGGTAATGGTATCTGGATTGATGACTAAGATATATTTACCATTCGCTTTCAAAATAGCTTGATTATTAGCTCTTGAAAATCCAATGTTTTTAGGATTGACTATCAAATGAATATGAGGATATTTTTCTTGAACCATTTCTACTGTATGGTCCTTGGAAGCATTATCTACCACAAAAATTTCATATTTAAAATCTTCAGCTGCATCCATCAAAGAATCTAAAGCTTGTTGCAGTAAATCCCTTACGTTATAGCTCACAATAACTATTGATAGTTCCAAAGGCTATTTTGTAAAAGTGTTTTCGTATGGCACACGGGTAGTTATCGATCGACCTAAAGTCAATTCATCAGCATATTCAATTTCACCACCAAAAGCAATTCCACGAGCTAAAGTACTAATTTTTAAAGGCTCGTCTTTTAATCTTTTATGCAGATAAAATATCGTAGTATCACCTTCCATTGTTGCACTTAATGCAAAAATAATTTCATTTACTGTTGTATCCTTCACTCTGGAAACCAATTGATCAACAGTTAAATCTGAAGGCCCAACTCCATCCATAGGAGAGATTAACCCATTTAAAACATGATATAAACCGTTATATTGATGCGTATTTTCAATCGCCATTATATCTCTGCTATCTTCCACCACACAGATTAATGATTTATCTCTCTTCAATGAAGTACAAATTTCACAGATATCATGATCTGAAATATTATGGCAGCTTTTACAAAAACGAATGTTCTTTTTTAGGATTAATAAAGAGTCACTGAATTTTTCAACTGTTGATTGGTCTTGATTTAACAAATGTAAAACCAATCTTAAAGCAGTTTTTTGTCCTATTCCGGGCAACCTTCCAAATTCATTGACAGCATTCTCTAATAATTTAGAGGAGAAATTCATTTTGCTAAATTAAAAATTTAATGCTAATTAGCGATTCAATTTATATCTTACAATTGTTATAAACCAATTAAACTATGTCGCCTAATATTCTATTGTCTTTTATCATTGGCTATTTTCTGATTCTAATTATCATTTCGTTCATCACCTCCAGAAAATCATCAGACAATTCTACATTTTTTATTGCCAATAGGAACTCAAAATGGTACTTAGTAGCTTTTGGAATGATAGGAACTGCGCTGAGCGGTGTTACTTTCATCTCTGTTCCTGGACAAGTTGGTTCGTTAGGCGGTAATCAGTTTGAATATTTTCAGTTTGTTTTGGGTAATGCCATTGGATTTATTGTGGTCGCTACGGTATTACTTCCACTTTATTATCGCATGAATTTAACCTCTATATATGGTTACATAGAAAAAAGATTAGGTACAGTAAGTTATAAAACCGCAGCAGGTATTTTTTTAATGAGCAGAACAATTGGCTCGGCATTTAGACTTTATTTGGTCGTTATTGTTTTACAGCGATTTATATTTGATGCTTACGGAATGCCTTTTTGGGCCACTGTGTTAATTTCGCTCACCTTAATTTGGCTTTATACATTTAAAGGTGGCTTAAAAACAATCATCATCACTGATTCTTTACAAACTACATTTCTGGTTTTATCGGTTATACTAACCATTTACTTTATCTGCAATAGTTTAAATTTAGGGGTTGCTGAGGCTTTTGAAACCATTAAAAATAGTGGTTATTCAAAAATATTTTTCTACGAAAACTTCTTAACCAATAAATACCACGTCAGCAAACAGCTTTTAGGTGGCATGTTTGTCACCATTGCCATGATTGGTTTAGATCAGGATTTGATGCAGAAAAATTTGAGTTGCAAGAATATTGGTGAAGCACAAAAAAACATGTTCACCTTTACAGGAATATTTGTGATCATCAATCTTTTCTTCTTGAGCGTTGGCGCACTATTATACGTTTATGCGGCTAAAAATGGTATTTCTATTCCTTTAGATGAACTTGGAAATCCTAGAACGGATTTTCTTTTCCCTGAAATTGCTTTAAATCATTTATCAATAATTCCAGCTATTGTATTTATGTTGGGTTTAACTGCAGCCACATTTGCCACTACAGATTCGGCACTTACTGCGTTAACCACTTCCTTTTGCGTTGATTTTTTAGGCTTTAATAAAAAAGAAGATATAAACTCGGCAAAAAGTATTAGAACTAGACATGGCGTACATGTTTTATTCTCTGTTTTGATGTTTTTTACGGTGATTCTTTTTAATGAGGTAAACAATAAAGCAGTAGTAAGCGCTATCTTTACAGTGGCCTCTTATACTTATGGTCCGCTACTTGGCCTTTATGCATTTGGGTTGTTCCTAAAAAAACGAGGTGTTTACGATAAATTAGTTCCTATTGTCTGTTTGCTATCACCAGCCATTTGTTTCTTTTTGAATCAAAATTCTAAAACTTTATTGGGTGGCTACGTTTTTGATAATGAACTCATATTAATAAACGGAATGATTACCTTTGTCGGCCTTTTATTAATTTCAAATAAACAGGCTAAAATTGCATAATACAAATAAAAGAAGATGACGAGTGAAGACAAAATAAGAAGTGCGTTTGAGAATAAAACGTGGCAAGAAATTAAAGTAACCGACTCATGGCAGATTTTTAAAATCATGGCGGAGTTTGTGGATGGATTTGAAAAATTGGCTAAAATTGGTCCGTGTGTTTCGATTTTTGGCTCTGCAAGGACAAAACAAGATAGTAAGTATTATAAAATGGCGGTTGAAGTTGGAAGACTTTTGACTGAAAGAGGCTATGGCGTAATTACAGGCGGTGGCCCAGGAATTATGGAAGCTGGAAATAAAGGAGCTTACGAGGCTGGTGGAAAATCAGTGGGTTTAAATATTGAATTACCATTCGAGCAATTTCATAATCGATACATTGATAGGGATAAGATTTTAGAGTTTGATTATTTCTTTATCCGTAAAGTGATGTTTATGAAATACTCGCAAGGGTATATTGGTTTACCTGGTGGTTTTGGCACAATGGATGAGCTTTTTGAAGCTTTAACTTTAATTCAAACCGGAAAAATAGCCAAATTTCCGATCGTCTTAATAGGAAAAGAATATTGGGGCGGCTTAATCGATTGGATTAAAAATACCATGCTAGAAGTAGAGCACAACATTAATCCAGATGATCTAAATCTTTTTAGAATGGTTGATACAGCCGAAGAAGCAGCAGAGCATATCTTTAGGTTTTATGATAAATATGTTTTAAAACCAAATTTCTAATATTAAAAGCCGGGTTACCTGGCTTTTTTTATGAGATGTTTTATCTTAGGCAAATGTTTATATTTTAATGAAAATAAACCGGCTCTCAATAATGTTTATATTCTTCCAATTCTTTATTGGAATTAATATAGCTTTTGGCCAGAATGTTTATTTAATAGATAGTATAAGCACTGTCGATGTTTTAAAAAATGCCCTCATTTATCCAACCAAAAACAAAATAGATTTTAATAATTTCAAAGCCTCTCTGCCAGAAATTGAAAGTCAAAAGAACTTAAATAAGTCCACAGAAAATTGGATTGTTTTCAATGCTATTAATCAAAATCCATCAGGTCAACTATATTATTTGGAGACTAATTTTACTGACTCAACAACGCTTTATGATTTTGAAACCGGAAAACAAATTGGAAAAACTGGTTTAGGTTACCAAATAGGCGAAATTAGCAGAAATATCCAAGCCGGATTTATACCTATTTATTTTTTAAGTGGTGAAAACAAAAAGCTGCTCTTAAAAATGAATGGCAGTTTTCCACCAATTTCAAAAGTGATATTAAAGTTAACTCCTGGATCGACATTAAATAAATATGACAAGCGATCAGAAATTGAAGCCATTAGCATCTCATCTGTTATCGTCTCATTTTTTATTTTTAACTTTTTAATTTTTTTAATTTTTAGAGATAAAACTTATATCTATTATTTATTATACCTTATCAATTTAGGGTTTTGGATGGTAAATTTATGGCTTAGCCGTTGGATTGATTTACCAATAAGTGTTTATAACATTCAACATTATATCAATAATGTTTTTCTGATTTTCTTTAATATCGCTTACATCAGCTTTGCTTTAAGCTATTTTCAAACCAGTAAAAAAGATAAATGGTACAAATATTTTCTTGTTTATCAATTCCTTTATATCATTCCATTTGCAATTCAACTCTTCTATGATAAAGACTACTACTTACATTCAGAAGATACCATTTTAGCAATACTAGCACTTGGAAACATCATCTCGGTGCTTATTTTTAGTCTAAGTAATCTAGGTAGTAAAAGCAGGGCTACCATTTTATTTTTAATTGCAGAAACCCCATTAATCATTTCAGGACTAATTTTAGGTTTTGAATTTTTAATCATCAACGACGACATTACTCAAAAAATTGGCCCAACCGCTTTCAAGATCGGAACGTTGCTAGAAGTTTTACTTTTTTCATTTGCACTAGGAAATAGGTATCGTGATCAAAGAATAGAATTGAGTAAACAAATTGATGAAAATGCTATTTTAAAAGATCAAAAGCTTAAAGAAATTCAGGAGATCATTCAACAAAAAAATATAGAATTAGAAAATACAGTGATAGAAAGAACTTCTGAATTGGAGCTCATTAATCAAAAGCTTAAGCGTAGTAACGAAGAAAAAACCAAGATTTTCTCTATCATAGGTCATGATCTTCGTAGTCCTTTAGCATCCTTACAAGCTATGTTTGATTTATTTATTGCTGGAGATTTAAGTATTGAAGAATTTAAGAGCCTGGCAGGACACGTAAGTTTACGATTAAAAGGTTTAAATCTATCTATACAAAACTTGATTATTTGGGCTCAAAGTCAAATGGGTGGCTCAAACACAAGAAAAACAAGCATTTATTTAGAAGAATTAATTCGTGAGAAATTAAGTTTGATGCAAATTGCAGCAGAAGAGAAGGATATTTCTATTGATTTAGATATTGATATAGATCGGGCGGTAACCGTTGATAAAAATCAGGTTGGCGTGGTTATCCAAAATATTATTAATAATGCTATAAAATTTACTCCTAGATTGGGTAAAATTCGTATCTCTACTTCAGGCATTCGTGATTTTGAAGTCATTAAAATAGAAGATAATGGAGTGGGTATGACGAATGAATTAATGAATAAAGTAAACCAAAATTACTTGGTAGAAAGCAGTTTAGGAACTTTTGGTGAGGTGGGTACTGGCTTAGGCTTATCTATTTGCAAAGAAATGATTCAGAAAAACGATGGTGAAATTAGTTTTGAAAGCGAAGTTAATCAAGGCACCATAGTTTTGATTAAACTGCCTTCCACAATTAAATAAAATCAAATGAATCTTACTAACAAGAACTCTCGTTAATCGTTATATGAGAATTCATCTACCACTCCTATTTTTTGTTCTAATTTCCTTACAAGGATTTGGGCAGACTCAAGATTCTATTAACGAAAACTACATCCATCAATATAAAGAAAATGCTGATTTCTCTTATACCTCGCCATTTAGCGAGATAGGCGCACCTTCAAAGTATATTATCTCGGGTAGAGTGACTACACAATATATGTTACTAGCCACTGACAAATTACCTATCGCGGTTGCTATTATTCCAGATTTTACAGTTAGGGTTCGTAATGAACAATCTGCTGGAGTAAGAACACCCAGTTTTAAATTAGGAGGAAGTATATTCTTTCATTTAAATAACGACATTAATCATTATAAATATGCAGAATTAGGTTTCACGCACCATTCTAATGGACAGGATGGCGATGCTTTAAATCCAGATGGCTCGATTAATACCTATAGCGGGAACTTTAGCACCAATTACCTTACCCTCTCCTATCGTTTTGGAGATAACTTGATGATCGGTCAGGATAATTATTCTCTAAACCATAGAATTGGTTTAGAATGGCACAAATGGTTCTCTTATGAAACTGCATTGGAAGGTGATTATGGTTTCACTCGTTTGTTATATAATTTTTCTTACCGAAAGTATCAATCAAAAAATGAAAAGGAATTTTTAAGGCTCAACGCCGATGTTTCCTATGCTGTTAATCCAATCAAAAATACCCCATTTTTAAATTTAAAAAAGAGGTTAAATATAGAATTAACTAGTAATTATAGCTTGTCTTTTATGCGAAATACCTTTCTAATGGCAACCATAGGTTACTATGGAGAAGATCCATATAACATTTATTTTAAAGATCAATATTCGTTTATCAGGTTTGGAATTTCAACAGGCTTTAGCCGATATAAGAGAAGTCTTTAGTGCATAGCACTCACTCCACCAGAAATAATAAATTTCATGGCTTGTGCCGATGATATTTTTAAAGGTTTTATTTGATCTGCTTTTACGATAAACACTTGTCCGGCAAAGGAATATGACCATGGAAAATAAACTGCCACTTCTCCCTTCAAACCGAAAGCGCTCATATCCTTTTGAGTTAAAAAGCCAATTCTTTTAAATCCATCTTTATCTTCTACCAAAACGGGTTCATTTAACTTCTTATCGTCGCCAACAAAAGCCTCTGTTAAATCCTTTATGGAAGAATAAATAAACTTAAATAAAGGTAACTTATTCAACCATTTACTAAACCAATTATAAATAGGCTCGGTAATTAAATAGGTTGCAATAAATCCAGCTACTAAAATCACTAAAATAACCGATAAAATTCCAATTCCTGGAATGTAAAGCGGTGCTCCAGTTTGTGGATTTACAAATAACTTATCACTTAAATTAAGAGCATCATCAACTGATGAGAAAGCCCAAAAAAGAAGAAAAAAAGCAGCTCCTAAAGGAATAACTACTAATAAACCTTTTATAAAATATCTAAATAATGCACTTAATATCCTTTTCATTTCCTTAATTATTTACTCATAAAAATAAACTCTTTTCACCCTTTGCGAAATGTTCGTAATCACTTCATAAGGAATGGTTTTTAAATCATTTGCCATTTCGTAAACAGAGGCTTCTTCTCCAAAAATAATCACTTCATCTTCCTCTTTTATGGCTAAACCCGTAATATCCAACATACACATATCCATACAAATACTCCCAATGGTATGTACCTGATGATGGTTAATCATCATTTTACCAACCCCATTCCCTAAAGCTCGAGGATATCCATCGGCATAACCAATTTTAACTGTAGCTATTTTTCCGTCTTCCAACATCACCCCTTTTCTGCCGTATCCAATGGTATCGCCCTTTTTCAAATGTTTAATTTGGCTGATGGTGGTTTTCAATGTGGCCACGTTATGTAAAGCAGATCGTTCCTTTTCAATGCTTTCTATGCCATACAATCCAATACCTAAACGTACCATATCAAACTGAGCTTCGGGCCATTTACTAATACCAGAGGTGTTGGAAATATGTCTGATAAAATCGTATCCTAAAACACTTTTTAAACTAGATGAAAGCTTATCAAATAATTGAATCTGATACTCCGTATAATCACTATGCAAATCACTATCACTAGCCGCTAAATGCGATAAAACACTCTTAACCTTCAATTGTGAATTCTGCAATAAAAAATTCGATAAGTCTTTAAAATCATCTTCGCCAAATCCCAAACGATGCATGCCTGTATCAAATTTAATATGAACTGGGTATTCAGTACTATCTGCCTCTGAAATAAAATCGGCGAAAGTCTTTAAAATTCTAAAATTGTATAATTCTGGCTCCAATTGATATTGAACAATCGCTTCAAAAGAAGAAACTTCTGGGCTCAAAACCATAATAGGAATAGTAACTCCAGCTTGTCTTAACGTTATTCCTTCATCAGCATAAGCTACAGCTAAATAATCAACACGGTTATGTTGCAATAAATTAGCTACTTCCTCGCTCCCACTTCCATAAGCAAAAGCTTTAACCATGGCCATTAATTTTACCCCTGGTTTTAACTTTGATTTATAATGATTAAGATTATATTCAAGTGCATTCATATTGATTTCTAAAACCGTATCGTGAACTTTTTGCGTCAGTGATTTACTAATCCGCTCAAACTCAAAATGTCTTGCACCTTTAATTAACACTATCTGGTTTTTGATCAAAGAAGTATCGAATTGATTTAAGAAATCATCGGTTGTTCTATAAAACCAGCTTTTTATCTTAAATGCATCTTTGAACTGGTAAATATCTTCTCCAACGCCAACAAATTGTTGAATGCCTTTAGTTTCTAATAATTGAATCAATTTTTGGTAAAGCTCTTTTGGAGGAATACCAGTTTGATGAATATCTGATAAAATTAAAGTCTTATGAGAATGTTGCTTTTGTTGATTAAGAAAGTCTAATGCAATCTCTAAAGAAGAAAAATCAGAGTTATAAGAATCATCAATAATTGAGGATTGATGAATTCCAGATTTTAACTCTAATCGCATTTTAACAGATAAAAGTTTCAACATTCTTTGTTGAATAATCTCTTGCTTTACACCTAGTTTTAAAAGTGTGGCCCAACATATAATAGCATCTTCAATTAAGGATTGACTATTAAATGGAATGTTAATGTTTATTTCTTTTGATTGATAAACCGAACTAATCAAAGTTTGATCATCATCTTTTTGAATAGCAATAATTTTAAGATCAGCATCTGAACCATTTAAACTCCAGGTAAAAACATCCTTTTGAGGAAAATTTGATCTAACAAAGTTTGCATTTATAATTAAAGTTCTAGCTTCCTTAAAAAGCTTTAACTTCTCTTTTAGCTTCTCTTCTCTATTTTTAAAACCTTCATCATGTGCCGAACCAATATTTGTTAAAATTCCAATATCAGGCTTCACAATTTTTTCTAATTGATCCATTTCTAACTTGGTAGAAATACCAACCTCAAAAAGCGCCAAATTATAATTTTCATTCATCTGCCAAACAGATAGCGGAACACCAATCTGGGAATTATAGCTTTTGGGGCTACGAACAATTTTATAATCGGGGACCAATAATTGAAAAAGCCATTCTTTTACAATGGTTTTTCCATTGCTTCCAGTAATGCCAATTACAGGATAATGAAAGTTTTGACGGTGCTGAGTAGCTAATAATTGTAAAGCCTTCAAACTATCTTTCACCCAAAGAAAATTTGCCTCTGGATAAAGGTTTGCCTGAAAGTTTTCATCTGTGATTACAAAACACCTTACACCTTGTTGATATAGCTGAGAGATAAACAGGTGCGCATCTCTTCTTCCCTTTAAGGTGAAGAATAAAGTATGTTCAGGAGTTGCGATTTTTCGACTATCACTTGATAAATGAGAAATTAATTGCTGAGGTAAATTAATCAATACCTTTTGGGCAATTAGGTCAGCTAGTTCTTCAACAGTATAAGATTGTTTAAACATCAGCAACAAATTTGACGATTATTCGCGAATATCACTAATTTTAAAACCGATGGAGCAAAATCAATTTATTTCTATTGACGTGAAAACTGGAATTGCTAAGGGCGAATCGTTTTGTGCTTATCAAGAAAGAAGTCAGTACGAGGTTCGAGGCAAATTGATCAAGCTGGGTTTACGTGGTGAGGAACTAGAAGAAGTAATTTCGCATCTCATCACCAATAATTTCTTGAATGAAGAGCGCTTCGCAAAAGCTTATGCCCAAGGGAAATTAAGAATCAAAAGTTGGGGTAAAAACAAGATATCACAAGGTTTAAAATTCAAACAGGTATCTGCGCCGTTGATAAAAAAAGCCTTGCAAAGTTTAGATGGGGATGAGTATTTAGAAAAATTGAAGATGCTGATTATTAAAAAAGAGAAAGACATTAAAGAAAAAGTAGATTATAAAAAGAAATATAAACTTGTTCAGTATGCTTTAAGTAGAGGGTTTGAACAAGATTTGATTTTTTTTGTACTGAAAGATAATGACTTATAATTTGTTTTAACTTTTTTTTATTAGTCCCTTGCAAACTATTTTTTTCTGTCTATATTTGCATCCCGCAAGGGAAACAATGTTCTTTTAAATATTTTAATTAGCTCATCCCGATTATTATCAGGAAAAAGAGTCTAATAAATGCGAAAGTAGCTCAGTTGGTAGAGCACAACCTTGCCAAGGTTGGGGTCGCGAGTTCGAATCTCGTCTTTCGCTCAATAATTTCTTTCCTACCAGGAAGAAATTTATTTAAACGCTGAAGTGGTGGAACTGGTAGACACGTCCCGATTACATCGGGATTCCCTCTAAGATAGTTAGAGAGACATTTAAAATATCAAACAGTTGCTGAAGTGGTGGAACTGGTAGACACGCAGGACTTAAAATCCTGTTCCCGTTAAGGGAGTGCGGGTTCGATTCCCGCCTTCAGTACTAAAATCTTCTTACAGGCCCGTAAGAAGATTTTTTTATTTAATACCTATCCTATGTTTTATACCTATATCCTACAATCTGATAAATCTGGAAGATACTATTTAGGTCATACCTCCAATCTACAAGAACGACTAAATAGACACAACAATGGATTGGTAACCGCTACCAGAAATAAAGGTCCTTGGAAAATAGTTTATTTTGAAGAGTTTGACTCTAAATTAGAAGCTAATCAAAGAGAGCTAAACATTAAGAAAATGAAAAGCAGGGTCTATATTGAAAAACTAATTCAATCTAGTGAAACTTAAATAACATCATAAGCATTCCTAAAATATTCAAAAGTTGGAACTGGTAGACACGTCCCGATCTTAATCGGGATTCCCATTAAGGGAGTGCCCCGGTACAATCGGGGCCTTCAGTACAAAAGAGGCGGTCTCAAAGAACTTCACGTTTGTCATCTGCTACACCCGCGTCATTAGCCAAAGTTCAACACCTCACCCTTCTTACATCTGATCTGACCTACTCCAAAAAAAAAGCATCATGGAAAACCACAATGCTATTCAAATATAAACTCCCAAGTGAAGCACAAGGCTTCCTCAAACTGAAACTCTACTCTCTAATCACCTTTGCAAAATCATTATATACATCATTTCCTAAGTGCGATTGCTGTAAAATCAAGCGGTAACTACCGCCAGGATAATCCACTTTAGTTTCTACATTTTTAATCACAACTACATCTGTAAACGATTTTGGACTTTTCTCTTTCAATAATTCATACATCACCCTCCCATCCATTTCTTTAGGAACTTTGATGTGACTTAGATAAAGTATCGTAGGTGTAATATCCACATTGGAAGTAGGTAACTCAGATTTGAAAGCTTTCTTAAAGCTAGGTCCCGAAGCTATTAATGGAATATGTACCTCGTAAGGACTAAAGCCACCATGCCCCGCTACACCTCTGGAAAAACTGCTGCCTTTGTAACCTGCAGCATTTGCCGCATCATTCCAATTGGCGTCCACTAAAATGTCAGCACTTCTGGTTGCGTGGTTCCAGTGGATGCTATTAAAAGAAAGCGTACCAGCTACCTCGCCTTTTAGTGCATCACTTGCACTTGCTTTGGTAAATATAGCGCCTATCCATTGTTCCTCCTGTAAAGCTTGAACGATATTTTTGATGACAGCAGCATCATGGTTTTTCACATAAACAGCACCACCAATCACCAATACATCATCAGAATTTTTATCCTTTTTAAGGCCTTTCTCTATTAAAAATTCAGTTACGCCTTTTTTGCCAATATCCGTTACAAAACCATGATCAGCAGAGATGATGATATTACACTGATCTGTCAGCCCTTTATCCTTTAACGCTTTTAAAATACGTCCAAACTGCGCATCCACACTTTGGATAGAAGCATTTGCAGTGGCTGTACCTATCCCATCACGATGTGCGGTGCCATCAGGGTCCGAAAACCAAACGGCACTTACTAAAGGACCTTCCGGAGCTAAAGCATATTTAATCACCGCATTGGCTATCCATTCATGCTGTGCCGAATTAGGGTAAGCATGTTCAGGAATGGCCCCTAAATCATTAATCACTTGAGGTCTTAAGACTTCGGGTAAGATCATGCTGGTATTGATGATGGCTCCACCACTTAAAGTATGGTTCTGCAAATAAGCCTGGCCCGAAGAACCAGAACTAAAAACCATCATTTTTGAACCCATTTGTTGAACCAGTTCTCCCAATGAAATAGCCGTTAATAAATGGTTATGGGTCGCTGCTGTTATTTTCATCAAATCTTCTGCATCACCAGTGTTCAAACCATGAAGGGGATCTACTTCTGGGAAATAAACCGTATTGCCCATCAGTCCGTTCTTTGCAGGATAGCTCCCTGTCGCATAGGAAGAAGCATTCACCCTAGTTACCGTAGGGAAAACACTATGGTGTTGATCTCCATAGCTTCCATTTTGTTTAAAATGATACAGATTAGGCATTAATTCCGGATTGATGTAATCGGGTCTTAATCCATCAAAAAATACAATAAGGGTTTTAACCTCTTTTTGAGTTTGGGCGGCCAATTGAAATCCCGATGCGCAGAGCATCAGTAGAACGATATATTTACTTTTTAACATTGCTTTTAATTTAAATTTTATTTGTCCCACCACACTTTAATATCACTATTGTCGCCGCCCATGGCCGTTACTGCTTTTTTAAGATTCTCCGGATTTAAGGATTGGAGATAAGTGGGGTATGGAACCCTGCTAGGAAACTTATTCTCAACAGGAATGCCGCTTCCTCTTGGTAAAACTGGATAACCCGTTCTTCTCTTTTCAAACCACGATTGGTAATCCACAAAGAAATAGGCATAGTATTTTTGTACCATGATGCTTTCCAATTGCGCTGCAGTACTTGCACTTGGGTTGTAGGCAACACCTGACTGCGTTAAGTAATTAGCTGGCATGCTAACTCCCCATTGTTTCATAGATGCTAAAATAGCCTCTTCATAATGCTGCTTAGGGGTTTTACCTGTATTGAATCCTTTTAAGGCCAATTCTGCTTTGATAGATTCCATTTCAGAATAGGTCATCATCACCCCTAATTGAGGCATGGTCTTCATCACATCATTATAACTGGTGTTTTTACCTACCAAATATTCTGTAGTCGTAGGATAACCACTTTCTATTCCCTGATAAACATCTACCCCATTGACTTTAACCGTAGTACACCAAACTGTTTTACGAGGGTCATTATCCTGTACCATTTTATCTAAAAAGAATTTGGTAAAATAGGTCCCATCTCGCCATTCCAATTGTCTTTGATTATAGTAAGGATTATAATATGGAAAAGTACCTGGATACCTGAAAATAGCTTCATCAGCATTGCTGGTAAAAACCGGGTATTTAACTGGATCAGTCAGGATAGCGTTGATTTGATTAGTAACGTTCACCTCCCCATCTCTTTTCGAAATTCTAAGCAATAACCTCAATTTTAAAGAATTGCAAAACTTCTTCCATTTCACCATCCCTACATTTACCCCGCCCGAAACGCTATTGGCATTGTACAATAAATCGCCACCATAAGTTAATGCTTTGCCTGTATTGATGATGTTATTAGCCGAGTCTAAATCTGATAGTATATGCGTGTAAATATCCTTTTGAGCATCAAATGCAGGGTAAATATTTCCCGTGGAAGCTTGTGTTGCTTTGGTGTAAGGAACATCACCATATAAATCGGTCATTATGGAATATATCCACGATTTATAAATCAGGGAAATGGCTACATAATTATTTTCTCCTAATTTTTTGGAGTTTTGATAGATATCCTGAACATCGGTCATGCTATCATAAAAGCTGTTCCATACCGCTGCACCCGGATTGACCACATAACGGTGTAAACCCACTCCATTGGTGCTAGAACGTGGAGCATCTACCTGCATCAATTCATGCGTAAAAGAACGCCCTTGAGTGATACTGGTATTTACCAACCGATATTGTAATTGCCCCAGTATGACACCGGGTGTAATTTGCTTTGGACGGTTAGGATCAGTATTAAGATCCTCAAAATTTTTGGTACAGGCTGTAGTCATCAGCAAGACCATCATGATAACAAGGTGTTGAATTTTAAATCTTTTCATAACAAAATCTTAAAATTTGAAAGTAAGGTTGGTTCCTATGGTTCTGGTGGATGGGAATTGCGTCAACTCTACACCGGGTGTAATAGTTCCGCTGTTCAGATTACCACCTTCAGGGTCGAAACCTGGGAATTTAGTCCAGTTGAATAAGTCTCTGCCATAAAATGCGATACTTGCTTTTTGTACCCCTATTTTACTGAGCAGCTTTTGTGCGAGGTTAAACTCCAGTCTCACCTCTCTTAGTTTGAGGTAAGAAGCATCAAAAATATTCATCTCTGCATTACGAATGGCGTAAATATTATTATAGTAAGAATCGGCACTTACATTTACGGTATTAGGTTCGTATAAACCAGTGCTAGAGTTTAAAACAACCCCATCACCCACAATACCACCATATCTTCCTGGCAAAGTGACTTTGGTTTTTCCCAGCGTATTGTTTTTATGATTCGTTTGCGAATACATGTCGCCCCCTTTTTGCATATCCAACAAAACACTCAATTTCACCCCTTTATAAGTAAATTCATTCATCAAGCCTGCTTTCCAATCTGCAAAAGCATTCCCCCATCGCTTATTTTCCGGATCCAATGGCGCTGGTAAACCGATAGAGGAATAGATGATTTTACCATCTGCTGTTCTTTGAAAACCCCTGCCATATAAATCGCCCATTCGCCCACCTACCCTAGCTTCTATCATTACGTTAGAATTATGCGCATAAATCACCTGATTGGTAATTCCCTGTGCCAATTCTTTGACATAACTTCTGTTTCTGCTCCAAGTAAGCGTTGTATTCCAACTGAAATTCTTGTTCAAAATGGGTTTACCTGATAAGAGCACCTCCATCCCTTTACTGTTAATCAAACCTGCATTCACTAGGGCACTCGAAAAACCCGAAACAGGATCTAATGGAATCGCTAAAATCTGATTCCGACTGTTATTGTTATAAATCGCAAAATCTAAGGAAAGGCGGTTCTTAAACATCCTTAAATCCAAACCAGTTTCAAAACTCGAGGTAATCTCAGGCTTCAAATTCGCATTGAACAATGTGGAAGGATTGGTAAAACTATTACTGTAAATCCTGTCATAGTATTTATCTGTTTGATAAGGACGGGTATCATTACCCACCTGCGCCCATGAGACTCTTAACTTTGAGAAAGAGAAAGCTGCTGGCAAACTGAAAATCTCGTTCAATACAAAACTGCTGCTTACCGAAGGATAGAAGAAGGAGTTATTGCCATAAGGCAATGTACTCGACCAATCATTTCTTCCGGTCAGATCTAAAAATATTTTGTCCTGATAGGAAAACTGAGTCAAGGCATAAAGGCTATTGATGACCTTTTTGGTTTTTTGAGGATCTGCTACTGCCTGGTCTAAACTGTTAGATATTTGATAAATCCCTGGCTGAGAAAGCTGATCTGCATTTAACCCTATGAAATTATAGTTTTGACGCATGAGGTTTCCGCCGGCAGAAATATTGAATCGAATGTCTTGATTGATTTTATCCTTATAAGTCAACAAAGCATCTGTATTGATTTCATAACTGAATATATTTTGCTCACGGTACATCCCACGTGGATATTTAGTCATACTGAATGGGCGTTGTTGCGACCTTGCTTCATCAGATAAATCAATCCCTGATCTTAACATCAGGTTCATCTTATCACTAAATTCATAATTAGCAGATAGATTACCAATGACGCCATTTTTATTCATTTTGTTCAGCATCTCGTACAAATCTAAATAAGGATTATCAGGTCCATTATTAAAAGGACTCCTTTGCTTTACATCGGCTAATCCTGGTTCCCAATAAGGCTTAAACCATTCTGGATTAATATTTGGTGCAGTACCAATGATTAAAAAGTACATGATGGTTTGATTATTATATCCTGCAGCAGGTAAATTATCACTCTTTTTATTGGTAAAATTGGCTTTACCCGTCACTTTTAATCGCTTAGAAATTTGCTGATTGGCAGATAAGGATGCATTCAATCGCTCGAAACCTGTATTAGGTAAGATCCAATTGTTTTTTAAATGCGTAACCGACAAACGAGCCGAACCATTCTCATTTCCACCTTCTAAAGCCACATTATTAGTAACGGTAAGCCCCGTTTTAAAGAATCCTGAGATGTAGTTTTCATTGGCTACCCAAGGTCTTCTTTCAGCCGATTGATGATTGGGTGTATTGGGGTCGTACTGAAAGTACATTTGACCATTAAACTTTGGCCCCCATGCCCTACCTGCTGCTACTCCTGTACTGGTGTTTACTCCATCAGGACTATCTAAATAAGAATAGTATTTATTCGTTCTACCCTCTCCATATTCAAATTGATAATCGGGCCAGCGATTTACCTGATCGATACTGGTCGTCATATTATAGATAACTCCTAAACCCGCTCCTTTCCTACCTGTTTTGGTGGTGATGATGATGGCTCCTCCAGCTGCCCTACTCCCATACAATGCGGTAGCTCCCGGACCTTTTAAAACCGTGACACTGGCAATATCATCTGGATTAATATCCGATAAAGTAGACCCAAAATCTACAGGACTATCCTGAGAAAGATGCGAGGAAAAACCCGTACCTGATATTTTGCTACTTACCGGCACCCCATCCAACACAATTAAAGCTTCATTATTTTCTAAATTCAGGGAAGTCTCTCCTCTTAAAGTGATTCTCGAAGAACCCATAGGTCCTGATCCAGAACCCTGAATATTGAGGCCTGCAACTTTACCCGATAAAGAATTGACCCAGTTATTAGTTTTGGCATCGCTCACGGCTTTCTCTCCTACTGTACTCGCAGCGTAGCCCAATGATTTCTCATCTCTTTTGATTCCTAAAGCAGTAACCACCACCTCTTTTAATTTTTGGTTATCCATCAAAAGGGTGATGTCTATTCTGGATTTGGAACCCACCACAATTTCCTGACTGATAAAACCAACAAAAGAGAACACCAATACGGCTTGTTCATTCAAAATATTGATGCTATAGTTTCCGTTTGCATCAGTCACTGTACCTTTACTGGTGCCTTTGACCTTCACATAAATACCAGGAAGCGAAACACCTGAATTATCCTTTACTGTTCCTTTGACAACAATATCCTGTGAATGATTAGATTGGGCAAAAACCAATATCTTATCATTGGACAATTCGTATGAAAGATGGTTAGGAATTAATAATTGGTCAAGGATGTACGCTAAGGATTTATCTTTAACAAATAAGCTGATTTTTTGATCGTTTGCAATGGTAGAAGAAGTATATAAAAAATCTACCTGTGTTTTTTGATGGATTAAATTTAAAGATTCGCCAATGGTTTTGGCTTTAATTTCTAAACTGTATGTTTTGTCCAGAATGTCTTGTGCTACTGCCGAATTTGAATAGGCTAATGGTAGCTTTAATGAAATCAGAAGGACTAAAATCACAAAGGATTTTATAAAAAATAGGTACTGCTTATACCTTAAACATGAAAATTTCATATCTTTAAGAAGTTTTTTAACTATTAAATAATGCCTTTATACCCCACGGTACGAAACGTTTTGGTATATCGGTATGAATTTGAAGGTAGGTATGTTCAACATACCTGCTTTTTTTAATTTGTCTGTTTTTTACATCCTCATATTTTTTTAATGAATATTTAATTTCTATTTGTTTTAGCGATACTGATGGTCGCACCTTCTTTTTTATACCTCGCATCAATCAGCCTGCATAACTCTTCCACAATGGTCGTTGGGTTTTCATCCAAACTAAAATTGCCATTGATTTTAATAGCATTCAGCTCCTTGCTTTTTAACACGATATGTAATCCAAAATTCCTTTCCAGCACAAGCAAAATAGATTCAAATGACTGATCCTTAAAAATGATCTTACCTTCATGCCAGGCGGCAGCAGACGCCGTTTCCTCCTGCTTGATCGCCCCTAAAGTACGTGTTTGCTTATCTAAGGATATAGATTGATGCGGAGCGAGCATAACTGCTTGATTTTCTCCTACTGAAACTGCTATCTTCCCACTTAATAAGCTGACATCTACACTTTGATGAGTACGATAGGCCTGTATATTGAATTTCGTCCCTAAAACCTGTGTTTTTAAATCCCCAACCTTTACAATGAAAGTTTTATTTGCATCATGATGCACCTCAAAATAAGCCTCACCCTCTAAATTCACTGCCCTTTGCTCATCGTTAAAATTCTCATCATAGCTAAGCTGACTACTTGCGTTCAACCAAACAACACTGCCATCTGGCAAAATGATTTTTTTTCGCTCTTTTTGCTGTGACGAAATGGTGGTATATTTTATTGCTTTCTTTTTGAGGAAAGAACTTTGGGTAGTGAACCAAAAAGCAATCGAACCCACTAAAAGAATGGCAGCAGCCATTTTCATCAGGTTTTTAAATCGATGCTGACGAAGGGATTTAAAAACCTGATCCTTTTCATAAGCATTAATCTTGGCATCAATAGCCTGCTTGGTCATTTTGATTTGTTCCTTAAAATCTGCTGCCTCTATCGCATCATCTTTTAAGTTCAACTCTTCTTCAAAATCTTTATTCCCTTTTTTGTTATTCATATTTATAAGCGGTCAGGCGTTGTTTAGCATGGTGAACATCTCCTAACTTTAAATCATAACGAATCAGAAAAAAGAAGGTACTAGAAGAAGTGTAATTTTTTTTAATTTAATCAGGAGCTTGAAATCAATACCTGAAAGTCATTTTTAACCTCAGCATAGCAGATACCAACTGGTTTTTTACCGTTTGTGGGGAGAGGTTAAGTTGTTCGGCTATTTCCTTTACAGAATGTTCTTCCATTTTCCGAAGAACGAAGATCTCCTGCATCTTGGCGGGGAGCTGCGTAATTTTTAGTTGAAGACTGCTCTTTAAATCTGAATAATGAATCTGATCCTCAGTATTGGTTGTGTAGGATTTTTTCTGAGATGCGAATTCTTGATATTGTTCTTTAACTTTTTGATGCCTAAACTGATCAATAATCAAATTCTTAAGACAATAGGTTAAGTAGGCTTGTAAAGAACCTTCAATTTTTAAAGTGTCCCTTTTCACCCATAATTTAAAAAATACATCCTGAATTAAATCTGATACATCCGCCTCATTATTCAAACGCTTGTAAGCATAGCGAAATAAAAAATCAGCATTTCTGTAATAAATTTCATCTAAGGCAACTTTATCCCCATTTTTTAAATGAGCAACTAGTTGTTCGTCATCTAGTAAAGAAAAGACAATTTTCATTATCCAAATCTAATTCTTACGTATTAACTGGAAGTTATTAAATCATTACATAAATTTAAAAAAAGCAGCTATCTTCTTTCATCCTTATTCTTTCATCCTTTCTTTAAAACTGATTACTCATCGCTTCCTACTTCCAACAACTGAAAACCGACAACATGGAGTTTATTCCCTGCTTTATTGAAAAAATATATCGCACAAAATCCTAAAAAACATTCTGTTTGATACCTATAATGAAGTGCATAGAGTCAACAATTAAATATATTTTTTAGCCCACATTCAGCCTTATCGCCAGCTTATTTCTCGGTTTTTCTACATAAGGAAACAACTTCCGTTTTTTCTTATACAAAAGCTCTACTTAAGTAGACCGTCCAGTTTAATCCTAATTTTGATATAAATCAAAAAATAACAGGTTGTAAATCAACATAATGAACTATTTTTTTAAAAAATAATCTACTTTACTTATCATGCACAATGGATTTATTAAAATTAAAATCCTAATTTACGTCAAGCAAACCTAAAAGCTAACTTGTTCAATTTTATTTTATAAAATGGTCTATCATAATTATCAATATTTTGATGTATCTGATTTCTAAAATTTAGCGGAAACTTTGATGAAATTGTAATTATTTATTGCCGATGACAAAAAGCAAATTATTTATTAACTAAAATAAAATGATAACAGCAAATAGTAAAAGACGCAGTTTTCTCAAAAGTATGGGTTTATTGGCTGCCAGTTCGGTTGCTTTTCCTACTTGGTTAAAAGCGGAGGGTAAAATAACAAAAAAAGTAGGTATCCAGCTTTACAGTGTAAGGAAAGAAATGCTTACCGACGCCGTTGGCACATTAAAAATGCTAGCAAAAATCGGTTATACAGAAATTGAATCTGCAAAAAGTGAAAAGGGCAATTATTATGGATTAAAGCCCAGCGAAATCAAAAATATTTGTAGCGATTTGGGGATTAAGTTGATAAGTGGTCACGTTCAGATCGATGCTAATTGGCAAAAATCGGTTGATGAGGCTGCTGAAGCAGGACAGCCTTACCTTATTTGTTCCGTTTTACCTTCAAATGGGCAAACAGTTGAAAATTACAAACATAGCGCTGCAATTTTTCTAAAAGCAGGCGAAGATTGTAAAAAAATGAATATCGCTTTTGGTTATCATAATCATTCATCCGAGTTTGAAAAAGATAATGGACAAACGTTATATGATATATTATTGGATCACACAGACCCGGAACTGGTAAAAATGGAAATGGACCTTGGGTGGGTGATTGCATCCAACGTTGATCCTCAATATTACTTTGATAAATATCCCGGACGTTTTCCGTTATGGCATTTAAAGGATATGGATAAAAAAATTAAACGCAGTACGGAGTTTGGCAAAGGTGATGTGAACATTCCCGATTTATTTAAAAACGCAAAAAAATCTGGTTTAAAACATTTTTTTGTTGAGCAGGAAGAATACACCAATACCGCATTAGAAAGTGCTAAATATGATTTTGAATACCTTAAAAGGTTAGGTTACGCTTACTGATGATTTTAACAGATGAACAAACTCCAAAAGATAAGAAAATGAAATTAATAATGCTTTGCTTACTTTTAACCGCATCTGCTTGCGTGTTTGGCCAAAGCGCACCCCATGCAGACCATGTTGCGCTTTATGTAAAAGATCTTAAAGTAAGCGAGGCTTTCTACCGAGATGTCATGCAGCTTGAAGAAATACCCGAACCATTTAATGACGGTAAACATGTCTGGTTCAGAACAGGTGAACACAGCCAACTTCACATTATACAAGGTGCGGCTGAAATTTTATCCCATGACATCAACTCCCACTTCGCTTATTCTGTACCTACTCTCGATGTTTTTACTGATCATCTTGACAAAATGGGTATCAAATATGGTAATTGGAAAGGAGATTCGAAATTACCCCAATTAAGGCCTGATGGTGTTAAGCAAGTGTATCTCCAAGACCCAGACAATATTTGGATTGAGGTAAACGACGATAAATTTTAAAACTACCAACAGTAAATGATACTAATTAAACTTAAATTAACTATAAAATCATGATAAACTCCAGACGCACATTTCTCAAAAACTCGGCTTTGCTTTCTGCCGGTGTTCTTTTGAGTCCTCATTTATTTGCCCATGAAAAAAAGCACATCGGCCTGCAATTATACACGGTTAGAGATTATATGCAAAAAGACCCCGCATCAACCCTAGCAAAAGTTGCAAAGGTTGGTTACACCTCGGTCGAAGGGGCTACCTACACAGGAAACGAAATGTTTTACGGCATGACACCTCAGGCATTTGCCTCCCTTTTAAAACAAAATGGCTTGATAATGCCTAGTAGTCACTTTCGGCTTGGCGAAGAACAAGTTAATGGAGCCTCACAAAAAGGCACTATTTTAAATGATTGGGAACGAGCTGTTGATGATGCTGCCACAGTTGGCCTTAAATATATGGTTTGTGCCTATCTATCAGCAGCGGAACGTGGAAACCTCGATCATTACAAAAAGATAGCTGACGACTTTAATAAGGCAGGCGAAACTTGTAAAAAAGCGGGTATTCAACTTTGCTATCACAATCATGATTTTGAGTTCATTCAAGAGGATGGTAAGTATCCTTATGATATCCTACTAACAAATACTGATAAAAATCTTGTTAAAATGGAAATGGATTTGTATTGGATTACCAAGGCAAAACAGAACCCTATTGCTTTGATCAATAAGCACCCCGGACGTTTCCCCTTATGGCATGTGAAGGATATGGATAAAACTACTGACCGTATGTTTACTGAAGTTGGCAATGGCATTATTGACTTTAAGAAAATATTTAAACATGCTGACCAAGCTGGTCTTAAATATTTCTTTGTCGAGCAGGATAAATGTCCCGGAGACCCCTACGATAGCATTACGCAAAGTTATAAATATATAAAAGCGAACCTGGTTTAATGATCTAGGAATAATAGATAACTTATTTTGCTTTCCTTCACTCATCCTTCGTTTTTGAACGAAGGATGAGTGAACAAGGTACAAAGCAGGCCCCTAGCAAACCCCTATTCTTCCAAAGAACAAAATGGACAGTGAAGCCTAATCGAAATTCTTTACGGCAAAAAAACAATTAAGACTTAAGAAAAAAAGAAGATTTACGAAGATCTTGAATGGTGCTAAAATTAATTGTTAATATTTTATTCTAAGGATGATTTCACAAACCTTTAAAAATTGAGTTAGTGACAAATGTGAGGATAGGATCTGTATAGCTTGAGTAAAGGATTAATAATAAGATAAAGCTTTCTTGGCAATAGCTTTAATTAAACACTAAAAACTATATAAGCTTCCACCTTCTTCTCTCCAAGCTGATCAATCTCTGCCACTTCTTCTAAAAACAAATCCCAGTCGCCATCAGCAAATAAGTTTCCTTCGTATTCTTTCGAATCATCATGATAATGAAAATACCACTCATTTAATTCATCCAAACCCTCTAAGGTATATGATCGAATACTAAAACCATCTTCTGAAAATTGAGCTTGCCAAATGCTTTCCAGCTCATCCAATGTGGTTTTAATAGTAAATTCTATTTCAAATTTATCAGCTAAATCTGGAAGATTTTCTAAGAAATCTCTAATCATAGCCGCGTTAGCCAAATCTTTTGGACGAATAATCTCCTTATCTTCTATCAATTGATAAAATTCAATCAAATAATTCTGATAACGTAAAAGCAAACTTTTGTAAATTGGACCCATTGAAACAAAATTAGATAAAAAACGTCAATAAGATTTAAAAGCTTTTTACATGGCTCATCAGCATCAACATTCAGTAAAACACAATAATGCTTTCAAATTTGGGATCATACTCAATATACTTTTTGTAGTTGTTGAAGTTATTTATGGCTTTAAAGCCAATTCATCAGCTTTATTAGCTGATGCAGGGCATAATTTGGTAGATGTTTTAAGCCTTATCTTAGCTTGGGTAGCCACTTATTTAGCCACAAAGAAGCCAAATGGAAATTTCACCTACGGCTACAGAAAAAGCACCATATTATCATCATTGATAAATGGTTTGTTTTTAATGTTAAGCGCTGCTGCCTTTATAGCCTATGAAGCTTTTGATAAACTCATCAATGGCGCATCTGTAGAAGGCGCTATCGTCATTATTGTTGCCCTAGTTGGGGTGGCCATAAATACCGCCACAGCTCTTCTATTTATGAAAGGTCAAGAAGATGATCTAAACATTAAAGGGGCATTTCTTCATATGGCTGCCGATGCTGGGGTATCATTAGGTGTAGCGATTGGTGGGGCAATTATATTATATACAGGATTAAATTGGATCGATCCTGTTTTAGGTATCCTCATTGTTGCTTTCATTATTTACACCACTTGGTCTCTTTTGAGAGAATCAGTTTTTCTAGCCTTAGATGCCGCTCCAGAAAAATTTGATGTAGAAAATATTGAACAAGCAATTCTTTCACATCCTAATGTTTTACGTATTCATGATTTACATGTTTGGGCTTTAAGCACATCGCAAAATGCATTATCTGTTCATGTGGTGAGCGATTTAAATACCCCCGATCAATTACTAGAAGAACTAAATAAAATCATTAAGAAACAGTTTAATATCTCTCACAATACCATTCAGATAGAAAAAAGCACTGCTCATTTACATTGTGATTGTTCTCACGAGTCAATAACTAGCCATGATCATGCGCACTAAAAGCTTTTCCACAAAAGTTTATTTTCTCCACAAGTAACCCAGAATCGAAAAATTTATCTACTTTTGAATCCCGTACAAAGAGATTTAAATTTGGCAATTCAGCCCTCTATTTTAAGTCTCAAAAACACTAAATCCATCATGACTAAGTATATTTTTGTTACGGGCGGCGTTACATCGTCTCTAGGAAAAGGTATTATTTCCGCATCATTAGCTAAACTCTTACAGGCCAGAGGTTACCGTGTAACTATTCAGAAATTTGACCCTTATATTAATATTGATCCAGGCACATTAAACCCTTATGAGCATGGCGAATGCTATGTAACAGAAGATGGCGCCGAAACCGATTTAGACTTAGGTCATTATGAGCGATTTTTAAACGTGAATACCTCACAAGCCAACAATATTACCACCGGAAGAATTTATCAAAACGTAATCAATAGAGAACGTGAAGGTGCTTATTTAGGTAAGACCGTACAAGTTGTGCCTCATATAACCGATGAAATTAAGCGTAACATGAGCTTATTGGGCGAAAGTGGAGATTACGATATCGTCATTACAGAGCTAGGCGGTACCGTAGGTGACATTGAATCCTTACCTTATATAGAGGCGGTTCGTCAGTTTAAGTGGGAAGTGGGCTCTAACAATGCAATCGTTATCCATTTAACTTTAGTTCCTTTTTTAGCCGCTGCTGGAGAGTTAAAAACTAAACCTACACAGCACTCTGTAAAAATGTTGTTAGAATATGGCATTCAACCTGATATTTTGGTTTGTAGAACCGAACATCATATTTCACAAGACATTAGAAAGAAAATTGCACTTTTTTGTAATGTAAATGTGAATGCAGTGATCGAATCAATCGATGCTAAAACCATTTATGATGTTCCTTTATTGATGCTAAAAGAGCAATTAGATCGTACAGTTTTATCAAAATTAAAACTTCCACTGAAAAATGATCCTGATCTAGAAAATTGGAAAGACTTTTTAGGAAGGCTTAAAAATCCAACAGCCGAAATTAGAATTGGTTTAGTAGGTAAATATGTTGAATTACCCGATGCTTATAAATCAATTACCGAATCATTTATACATGCTGGAGCACAAAACGAATGTAAAGTAAGAGTAGAATGTATCCATTCTGAAGGAATAACTGAAGAAAATGTACAAGCTAAACTTGCTCATTTAGATGGTGTTTTAGTTGCCCCAGGTTTTGGAAATAGAGGTATCGAAGGAAAAATTATTGCCATCAAATTTATCAGAGAAAATAATATTCCGTTTTTTGGAATTTGTTTAGGAATGCAGTGTGCCGTTATTGAATATGGCAGAAATGTATTGGGATTAAAAGATGCACACAGTACAGAAATGGATGAAAGTACCAATGAAGCTGTTATTTCTATGATGGAGGATCAAAAGAAAATAACGCTAAAGGGTGGGACGATGAGATTAGGAGCTTATAACTGTGAACTAAAGAAGGGCACCAAGGCATACAGCATCTATGGGAAATCAAAAATTACAGAACGTCATCGTCATAGATATGAGTTTAACAACCAATATTTAAAGCAATATGAAGATGCAGGAATGGTTGCATCGGGTATTAACCCAGAAAATAATTTAGTGGAAATGATTGAGCTCAAAAGCCATCCCTATTTTGTGGCAGCACAATTTCACCCAGAATTAAAGTCAACTGTTGCTAATCCTCACCCACTTTTTGTTAAATTTGTCGCCGCTTCACTTGAGTACGCAAAGAAAAAGAACTAAAAAAGAGGATTACAGAGGATATAAACAGCAATAATGGATAGAAATACGTTTACAGGATTATTCCTGATTTTAATAATTTTAGTAGGATCAACCTTTCTTTTAAAGCCATCATCAGAAGAATTGAAGAAAAAAGCCATGCAAGATTCTATTGCAGTGCTAAAAGAAAATTCGGTTAGTCAAAAGAAAGTGGTACAAATGCCCATTGCAGCCAAAGCAGGTTCCACCTTAGCATCAGATTCAGGTATCACAAATTCAGCAGACATTAGAGATGAAATTTTCACTTTAGAAAATAACTTAATCAAATTGAGTATTTCTAATATCGGTGGTAGGATTGCCAGCGTAGAAATTAAAAAAGAAACTACTTATGAAGGTAAGCCAGTTATACTATTTAATGATGCGGATACTAAATTTGGAATAGCGTATAAAGAAGGTAATACTTCTTCTCAGCCATTTAACAAGGTTAGTCAAGATGGCCGTAGCATAGTGATGCAAATGCAAAATCCTGATGGTTCATTTGTAAATTATACCTATTCGTTACAACCTGATTCTTACAAAGTCGATTTTAAAATGGATGTTAAAGGTTTTCAAAATAAGATCACCAATAACCTTGTTTTAGATTGGAGTACTAAATTATTACAACAAGAAAGGGACATCAAAAATGAAAGAATGTACTCTACCACTTATTATGATCAAGCAAATGACGGTGTTGATTATTTAAATGAAGGAAAAGATGGTGAAAAGGTTCTTGAAGGCCAAAAAGTAAAATGGGTGGCTTTTAAAGAACATTTCTTTTCGGGCGCCATTATTTCAAAAGAAGGTTTTAGTAAAGCAACTGTTAAAATTGAGGCGCTTCCAGATAGCTCTGCAATAAAAGCATATTCAACCAAATTAACTTTACCTTTTAAAAATCAAGATCTCAACAGTTATGACATGCAGTTCTATTTTGGTTCAAATAAATTTAGCCAATTAAAGGATCAGGGAAATGATTTAGAGAAAATGGTTAAAATGGGCTGGGGACCTTTAAAGTGGATTAACCGCTTCTTGGTATTGCCCATCTTCAATTTCTTTGAAAGCTTAAACTTGGGTTATGGATTAATTATCCTTTTATTAACCATCATTTTAAAATCAGTATTATTTCCGTTTACCTATAAATCTTATCTATCCATGGCTAAGATGAGGGTTCTGAAACCTGAAATGGATGAGATTAAGAAAAAAGTTGGTGAAGGAAATCAAGCATTAGTACAACAAGAATATCTAAAATTATATAAACAAGCCGGTGTAAATCCCTTAGGTGGATGTTTACCAATGGTATTCCAAATGCCATTTATCTTAGCCTTTTTCTATTTTTTCCCGAATTTATTTGAGTTAAGACACGAAAGTTTCTTGTGGATGCATGATTTATCTACTTATGATGATTTTTTTAAGTTAGGTTTTTCTTTACCTGTAATAGGAAGTCATATTAGTTTGATGTGTATTTTAATGACCATTTCTACATTAATTTATACGTACTTTAATAATCAGGTATCTGGCGCTCAGGGGCAAATGAAATACATTGGATACATTACCCCAATTATTTTCTTTGGTGTTTTAAATAGCTACCCTGCCGGTTTAAATTACTACTATTTCTGTGCTAATATTCTAACCTTCTCACAACAGTATTTTATTAGAAAGTTTGTTGATGATGATAAAATTCACGCCCAAATTCAAGAGAATAAGAAAAAACCAGAAAGCAAGAAAAAGACTGGTGGTTTCCAAAAGAAAATGGAAGAAATGATGAGACAAAAACAACAAAATCAACAACAGAAAAACAAGTAATTAATCCTATTCAAAAAATCCCTGATGACTTAAGTTCGTTAGGGATTTTTTTATGATATTTTAAAAATTAAAAAACTTGCATCCATTTAAGAAAAAAAACCTACAATTTGGTCTTAAGATATGAAATAAAAATATTTAACGTCTTGAAAAATAGAATCTTAGGTCTTATAAATAGTTTTAGATTAATAAATAATTTAAAAATCCAATCTACATTAATCTTACGTAAATATCTCGGATAAGAGTAAAGTGCTTAAATGTGCTTTTTCTGTCTTTACAGATATTTAAAGATTAAAACTATGTTATTAACAGAAAAAAAAACATCAAGTACTAAAAAGAGAATTTTATTAGTTGATGACGAAAACTCAATTTTAAAATTACTAGAGTTTATTTTAAAAAAAGATTATGAATTGGTTGTCAAAAACAATGGTTTTGATGCTTTAACTTGGTTAGATAGTGGGAATATTCCAGACCTAATTATTTCAGATATGGAAATGCCTTATTTTGATGGAGTCGAATTTGTAAAATCTTTAAAATTTAGTGGATACTTTAGAGAAGTTCCAGTAATTGTTCTTTCTGGATCAGAAACTTTAGAGAATATTAGAAAAAAAATACCTTATGAGATTAATGGATTAATGGCTAAGCCTTTTAATCCTTCCATTTTAAAAGACAAAATTAAAGTTATACTTAATTAACAGACATAAATTCAACACTAGGAATATAAATTCTCCTATTATTAATGAGTTAACAAGTGCTTAATTGACTGCTACATGTTTAATAGCTTATTTCATAACAATTACTGTCAATAAAATTAGTTTCATCATATAAGCTATGATCACTCTGATACGAGTCTAATTTATGAGATCATATTTTTTTAGACATTTTTAGATAACTGGTATTTAATTTCTCAAAACGGGAATTTATTCCTCAAAAAATATATTCCAAAGTCTTCATATTAAAAACATATTAATGCTCCATAAAAAAATATTTTAACATTATCTTAAATTTAAAATCAGGTATTGCTAGTATCAATTTATAAATAAATACTTTATAATCAATGTTTTACAAATAAAACTGATTATAAAAACCTCAAAAAACTGAGATTAATTTTAATAATAAAAAACTTTAAACGGATTTAAACATTTCAGATTTATCTTAACTGAGACTTCGGCACTTTTTCTGTCTTACTGTCCATGGTTAAAGATTGAAATTATGAAAGTTACAGAAAGAAAAATCGAAAGTCAAAAGAAAAGAATTCTCTTAGTGGATGATGAAATCTCAATTTTAAGATTACTTGATTTCATATTAAAGGAGGATTATGAATTGGTTGCTAAAAACAATGGTTTTGACGCATTAACTTGGTTAGATGAGGGAAATATTCCTGATTTAATTATATCAGATATGGAAATGCCTTATTTTGATGGAGCTGCTTTTGTTAAATCCTTAAAAGTTAGTGGATATTTTAGAGAAGTTCCAGTGATCGTTCTCTCAGGATCAGAAACTTTAGAAAATATAAAGATGAAAATACCCTATGAAATTAATGAATTAATGTCTAAGCCCTTTAACCCTTCCATCTTAAAAGATAAAATTAAAGTCATACTTAATTAATTCCAATATTAAAATCATTTTTGTTTAGTTGGTATAAATTAAAAGCTTGATTTTTTTTAAAAAAAATACTCGATTTTTCGAAAAAAATATATCTACTCTTTTGTCTTTTCCTAGAAAATACTCCAATTAATTAATAACAATATCTTTACGATACCTCAAATAAATGGTATTTTTTTACCCAAAAAGGGAAATAATTCCCCATAAATAAACTAACTATTTTTATTAATACAAATATTATTTGTCTCAAAGAATAATAGTTTAATTATATCCAAAATTTATTCGTCATCCTTATTAAATAAAATTGATGAGCATATAATCCT
>JAHJVW010000140.1 GCA_018828585.1 Bacteroidota bacterium | reverse complement strand
TATCTAATCAAATAATGTAGGATAAATTATATGATTTACAGTAAGTTATATAATATCAAACTCGCTTAACTTTGACAGCATTTAAACCTTTCATTCCTTTTTCTAATTCAAAAGAAACAGAATCACCTTCGCGAATGTCATCAATTAAACCATTTACATGAACGAAATATTTTTCTTGAGTTCCTATTTCTTTAATGAATCCAAATCCTTTAGCATCGTTAAAAAAATCTACTTTACCTTTTTTAGGTAATGTCAAATCTTCTTCCTCTTGTTTAGGCGTTCCAATTTCAATAAAGCTCACGTCTTGTTCTAAAGCCTTTTTCTTTTTGATTGGGTCTGGTGGCGTATCTGTAATATTTCCATATTCATCTACATAAGCCATCATATTTTCCAAAGTGCCATCAGAAGAATTTTCCTTACGTTCTTCTTTTTTCTGCTGCTTTTCTTGACGCTTTTTTAAGCGTTTTTTTTCATTTTCTTTTTTACTGAAAGTTTCCTGTGATCTTCCCATTCGTGTTTTTAAATCGTTATTAAATATGTTTTTTTATCACAGAAAAATCGAATTCAGTAGATTTTATAATTCATTAAAAAATGAGTTAAACTCTGAGAACCAATAATGAGCAGGTTTTATTAATAAGTAATTATGAATAAATACGCATTAAATGCGTTGCTCTAGAAGGATTTTGCTGCGAAATATTTGCAAATATAGCATAAATCAAGTCAGAAAAGTGATTTTCTAAATTAATTATTATGCAGCGACTTATTTATATCTTTTCAAACTCGATGTGCAGCTCCCTTTCTAATTCTTTGATTTTTTCTAGTTCAGATGGTGCTACAAAAGCCAAAGAAAGCCCTTTTTTTCCCGCTCTAGCCGTTCTTCCGCTTCTATGAGTATAATATGCAGTTTGGTCTGGTAACTGATAATGTAATACATAGGAAAGGTTTTCTACATCAATTCCGCGAGCTGAAATATCTGTTGCTATCAAAATCTGTAGTCTTTTACTCTTAAATAAACGCATTACGCGGTCTCTATCTCGTTGTCCCAAATCACCATGAATCGCTTCGGCTAAAACATTTTTTGCTATTAATTGCTGAGCCAGTGTTTGTGCATTTGCTTTGGTACGGCAAAATATAATGCCTCTGTCATCTTGCCGATCTTTAATAAAACGTGTTAGATCATTGACTTTATCCTTTAAATCACTAATGATGTATTGATGTTGAATGGATTGATTGATGATTTTTTCTTGGTTGACTTCAATTTTGAAAGCATCCTCATCCATAAATTCAGTGATAATTTCTTGAATACCTGCTGGCATGGTTGCAGAAAACAACCAAGTATGACTTTTACCCATCGTATAGCTTAAAATCTTATCTATATCCACTTTAAAACCCATACTTAACATTTCATCGGCTTCATCCAAAACAACCGTTTTAACTTGCTCTAAATTGATGGCATTTCTTTCTAATAAATCTATCAATCTGCCAGGCGTAGCCACCACAATTTGTGTTGGGCGTTTTAATTTACCAATCTGGATATCTATTTTCTCGCCGCCATAAACCGCGACAGTGAAGATTTTTAAATCAGAGTATTTGGTGAATTTGAATAATTGTTTGGCTATTTGTTGCGCCAGCTCGCGAGTTGGACAAATAACTACTGCTTGTATCTGTCTATTATCTTGGCTAACACGATGTAATAATGGTAAACCAAATGCTGCCGTTTTACCAGTACCAGTTTGGGCTTGACCTATAAAGTCAGTTCCTTGATTAATTAGGAAAGGAATTGCTTTTTCTTGAATCTCCGTTGGAGTGATGATATTATTTTCTGTTAATGCTTGTTGAAATGCAATAGAAACGCCTAAATCCTGAAAAGTGCTCAATGTATTTAATTTTTATGAGGCACAAAGATAAGCTTTTAATAAAAGGAAAAATTAAACTGCTATTTTTACTTTCTGTTTTACGATGAATAAGCCCTTAGAAGATTTTAAAAATTTCATTTATACCCAATACTTTTCTGATGGGATCAAAGTTACTTTAGGCGTACTTCTCCCCTCTTTAATTTTCTTTCCATTAAACCTTTTAGAAATTGGTCTTACACTTTCTTTAGGTGCTTTATGTGTAAGTATTGCGGATAGTCCAGGGCCATGGTCGCACCGAAAAAACGGGATGCTCTATACTAATTTATTCATTTTTTTGACGGCTATTTTAACAGCTCTTTTAAACAAAAGTGAGCTATTATTATCGATGGAGATTTTTAGTCTCTGTTTTTTATTTTCCATGTTTAATGTATATGGCGCAAGAGCCGCTTCAGTTGGAACGGCGGCACTTTTAATCATGATTTTAAATATTAATCCTGACAAAACATCTCTAAAGCTATTTGAACATGCTTTTTTAATTTTAACTGGTGGCATTTGGTACTTTCTTTTAAGCACCATTTTTTCAACACTAAGACCTTATAGATATGCGCAACAAACTTTAGGCGAATGTATTGGAGAGATTGCTAAATATATGGAATTAAGGGCTAGATTCTATAATGAGAAAATATCAGTAGCCGATAATTTCAAGGATTTAGTCGATCAACAAATTAAAGTAAACCAGTTATTAGATAACACCCGGGAGGCATTATTTAAAACTCGTAAATTTTTAAACGAATCTAGCAATGCTGGTCGATTAATGATTTTGATTTTTGTAGATATGGTGGATGTTTTCGAAAAAACGATGGCCACACAAAATGATTATGAAAGTATCAGAGCTAAGTATAAAGACAAAGATATTTTACCTGCTTTCGCTAATATTATCGAAAAACTAGCTACAGAGATCAATTATATCGGTTTTTGTTTGATTCATCAGGAAAAGCCTGATAAAAAAGCCATCTTTCTAACGGATTTAGAGGGGCTAAAAGCTAAAATTGATCATATTGAGAAAGAGGGAGAAAGTGTTTTTATACTCAAGAAAATACTCATCAATTTAAGAAGTATTTATCATCAAACTGATGATATCCTGCATTATTTTGGTAAAGAGACAAAGGATTTAAAAACGACCTCCTCACCTACCGAGTTGTCAAGATTCGTCAACCATCAAGTGTTCGATTTCGAAGCGTTTAAAAATAATCTAAATTTAAGATCAAGTGTATTTAAATTTTCGTTAAGGCTGGCAATAGTTTGTATCATAGGTTTTTATGTTGGAAAATTATTCTCTTTAGGTCATCATAGCTATTGGATATTATTGACTATTCTGGTGATTATGAAACCTGACTTTAGTAATACCAAAACAAGATATTTTGAAAGAGTTTTAGGGACCGTTATTGGAGGGGTGATTGGTGGATTGATTTTGATGTTCATTCAAGATGAAACCATCAAGTTTCTATTGCTCATTTTCTTTATGTTGATGACTTACAGCTTAATCAGGATTAAATATTTGATCGCGGTAATTTTCATGACTCCCTTTATACTCATCTTGTTTAGTTTTATCAATGTTGCAAATAATACTACGATTATCGCTCAAGAGCGGATTATAGATACCTTGATAGGCTCCTTTCTAGCTATTATCTTTAGCTATCTTATTCTACCAGAATGGGCCTCAACAAAATTAAAGACTAATCTTTCACAAACTGTAAAAGCTAACCTTAATTATTTAGAGCATATTGTTTTGCGTCAATCGTTATTCCCCATTACTGAGACGGAATATAAACTAGCTAGAAAAGACGTTTATGTAACTACAGCTAATATGGCAGGTGCTTTTCAACGCATGATGAACGAGCCTAAAAGCAAGCAGCAGCATCATAGCGAAATACACAAATTTGTAGTCTTAAACCACATCCTATCTTCCTATTTAGCTCAATTATCAAGTTATTTCAAAGAAAGTAAGGTACAAATTGATCAAAAACAGCTTAGGTTAATTAGAAAAAGTAGATTTTATCTTGAAGAATCTATAAAGAGTGTGAATGATCAAGAAAGCGGTACACATAATAAACTGCACATTCAGCTTTCTAATGACTCTTCAGATGAGCAGGTGACCGAACAATTAGAGCTCATCACCAAACTCTCTTCAGAAATTGCGAAAATCAGCGAAAAGTTGGCTGATTAAACTTTTTTGGGAGGCAAATCGAAAGCAACGGCTTCATGCTCGAAATGTCCTTTGTGAGAACCATCGCAAAAGGGTTTGTTCTGGGATAATCCACAACGACAAATAGATACAATATCTCTGCCTTGTAAATTATATACGTTTCCGTCTTTATCTACAATTTCAAAGTCCCCATGTACTTTTAATGATCCGTTGCTATTTACGGTAAGTTTTGTTTTAGACATCATTTTAATTTTCTACGAAAATAGGAAAATGGATGGGAAGCAGCAAGCGCAATGTAAGTTCCGGTTTTACATGTATAAAGCCCCAGTTGTTGATGATGACTTTAGTAGATCATCAACTCTCCTCTTTATAATACAAAGTAATATATTTTAGGCCTTTGCCATCATCAAAACCTTGATCTAACAAAGTACGATCGCCATGAATGTACACATGAAAGTTCTTATCCAATTTTAAAACAGATTTATAACTACTCTTTTGCTTCATCACTGCCTGACCAGAGATTTCAAATCCTCCACTAATAGGCGCATCAAATTCTTGTTCGTAGTTTTGTACCATCGATTTAAAGGAGCTGGCGGCAGTTTCATTCCCAATCACTTCATTAGAAAATTCCTCGAAATCGAAAGTTTCCTTCTCTTTAAAGTATTTCATGGATTTATTGAGCAAATCTATTTTATCAGGTTTAGAGATGTCAAAATCGTCGTCAATCTTCTCATTCACAAAGTTTTTGTACAATCCCAATACATTGGAAGTCTGATTAAAACTGTCGTTTCTGATTCTCAATTTCAAGAAATCGTCTTTCCAATACACCGCCGCATCTTGTGTTTTGTTGGTTTGGTCAATCACCACCACTTTATAACCTTCTTCGCTTTCGGTATTGATGATTAGGCAACCTTTGTCCAATTTTTGAATGTTGATGGCTTCTTGCTCATAAGTCAGATTAAATCCACCAGCATCAGGATATACTTTTAAGTAAGTCTCCTTAGTCTCTGATTTAAAAATCCCTAAAGCTTGGTGCAACTCCCCTTCTATTTGAACATCGTCAAACAAAGCCACATAAACTTCGCCCGATTTTATCTTTGGATGCGTAGAAACATCATACAAATGACGCGTCAATTGCTGACTGATATCATGAAAATCATTTGGGTTCTCGAAACACTTTTTAGCAAAGTGGTAAACTTCATTCAGTTCTAAATCATTGCTTGAGTGCATCAATCGATAAACTTCATTCACTTTTTCGAAAGGTTTCAGGAAATAAGTCATCAATAAGTTCTTCAGTAAGTCATCATTGATGATTAAAGGTGCATCAGACAGGATAAAGTATTCGTCCTGAGATTTATTTCCGGCCTTATGTACCGATAGTTGCGCTAAAGAAGCTTCAAAAGAAGAAATCATGTCGCGAAAATAAAGGAATTATAGGATCTGTTGGTTATTTTAAAGATTAATTCGTGATGTTTGTTTCCCAGATTGTTAAACAACAGAGCTGATCACCATCACGAATAAAAATAAATCCATGTCGAACATCAAAGCCGAAGTTTGGTTACGCGGTCCTTTACCACAGTATCCTGCTTTATTACAACCTATTGGCCATGCCTTATTACAAGCCAAAGAAGAGCTAGCCGAATTGATGATTGATTTTCCGGAAGATTTATTATTCGAACGTTTAACCGGATTAGCCTCCCCCGCTTTCCATATACAGCATTTAACGGGTGTGTTGGATCGCCTTTTTACTTATGCCCGAAAAGAAAGTTTAAGTGAGGTACAATTACTTTACCTGAAAAAAGAAAAGGATTGGGATAAAGACCTCAGTATAGAAAAGCTGGTCGCTCAATTTGATTTACAAGTAGCTATGGCATTGCTGCAATTGGCTAAAACAGCTGTAAATGAACTGACTGAAACACGTTTGGTAGGTCGCGACAAAATACCTAGTACTTTAATAGGTCTTTATACCCATGCCGCAGAACATACCATGCGACATATTGGACAGCTATTGGTCACTGTTAAAGTATTGAAAGGCAAACCATAAAATGTGGGATTTCAATAATTAATTACCGAAACTGTCTGTAGCATTGAGCTTAGCCATACCTACAGGTTGGCGAATGAAGAAGAGTCTCCACACGCTTGTCTATTTTTTCATCCTTTACCCGCTTCGCTTAAGACTAAAGACAAGTGGGGGTTTCATTCTGATTTGGAGATACACAAGATAATAGCTCAAACTGCTTGATTGTAAAGGAACAACAATCCAAAACAAAATTAAGCTTTAGTCTTTTCAATCATGTGATTGATTACATGACTATGTTGATTTTGTGGACTAAACATGATGATTTCTGCATCTGCATTCACCAAAACATTATGCCCAGATGGCCAATAAAACAAATCGTTCGCGTTTACCGTTTCATGAATGCCTTTAGCATCGGTTGTGGTAAGTTGTCCGCTCAAAAGATATCCCCAATGAGGACACTGGCACAAATTTCCTTCGAGTCCGATGAATAATGGAGTGGTATCTACTCCGGCAGAAAGACTAAAGTATTCAGCACTTATTTTACCTAATCCAGTGGCATCGCCAAAATTGATTTGCTGACGGATTACAGCACCTGGGATTGCCATTTTGACTACAATATTTTCTTTTGCAATTTTCATTTTTATTGATTTAAGTTATTAAACACTAATAAATTAATATGAACAAATGTAATACACTAAAAAACCAATGAGTAGCACATTTAGGTTTATAAAGTGAACATTTGGTTCAATATTCACTATTTCCACATAATGATGGTATGAGATTAAGATTTAATATAATCGGAAGGCAGAAGATCAAATCTTCGCTGAAAACACTTTGAGAAATAAGATTGACTATTAAACCCGGTTTCAAATGCGATTTCTGATATGGTATACATTTTTTGATTTATAAATTCTAATGCCCTGTTTAGACGATATTCCTTAATAAAACTGTTTGGTGATTTTCCGGTTAGAGATAATACTTTTCGATACACCTGTGTTTTACTCATTCCCAATGGAACAGCAAAGTCATCAACTTTTAATTCAGGGTTGTTCCATTCACTTTCTACAAAATCGATTAGTGTATTTAAAGCGTTTTCCTCAGAAATAGTTAAGCTGTGTATTGTATTATTGTCGAAAGGTGTATTTAAGTTTTCTGTAATAAATAAATCCTGAACTTCGGAAGAAACCACAATATTGGTTTTATCAATAAAGCAAAGTCGATTAGCAAATTTTATGGTATCTTCAAAAAAGGTTTTATTTGCCACTACAGGCATTCCTGTGGCTATTCCAATGTTAATTTCAATATTTGAATTGTACAATACTTCTATTGTTTCTGTAAGTAAGGCTTTTAACTCAAATGCACATAAAACCGATTTATGTGCAGATTTAAACGATATTAACAGATAACCCGCTTTATGTGTGGTAAGTCGTCCATCGAACTTTTTTAATAAATCACAAATGGCATCAATCACTTGTCTCATGTTTGATTTTGATTGGGAGATATGAACGCCATGAAGAGAAATTGTTTTAAATCTAACCACCATTAATGTCCTTTGGGCTGGGTCATTAATCATATTTAAATCGGAGGAAGAGGTTTGATCTGGATCTTTTATCCGCCCCAGAAATGACTCTACAAGTTTTTCATCTACCTCAAGAATAAGATTAGGTACTTCACCATGGGCAAAATGATGCATATTGTGCACTGATTCTTTGTTGGGTGCTTCAATTAAACAAAAGGCTATTTTTTTGATATCATCATACCAATATGTTAATCCACGGCAGTCAAATTGCTTCTGAATCTTCAAGTCTTCATTATGTAGTTGTGCCACATTTTCTGCATTTACAGATTCCGATACATCGTGACGGTCCATGTATATTGGCATGTGCTTGATTTTAAGTGAATGATATGATTAATTATAAGGTAGTCATTTTTAATGGTATAGCAATTTTTATCATCGCTTTGTATGCATTTGCGCTACCTTGTTTATTGTTCCCAATTATCAATAAACACCTTTTAAATGTGCATTTTAGTGATCGCCAAAATGGTAGCATCGTTTAGCCATCCTTGTAATTAAAGCATTTTCTTTAATTCTCATACATCGTCCTCATTTTCCATTGATGATCTATTGACCCTGCAGGAAGAATAAACCAGAGCGGAAATTTTTTAATTTGAATTAAATGAATTAGAGATTTATTATCTTCCATCAATAATTTAAACCTAAACAATTATGAAAAAGAAAATTTTATTTGTTGTCAGCTTGCTTTTTGGATTGATGTTTATCAATGCCGGATTAAACAAATTTTTAAATTATATGCCTGTTCCAGAAAACTTGCCCGAAAAAATGATGAAAGCAATGGGGGCATTTATGGAAATTGGTTGGTTATTACCCTTAGTGGGTATCGTTGAAATTTTGGGTGGTCTATTATTTATCATTCCTAAAACAAGAGCATTAGGTGCATTGGTTATTTTCCCGGTAATGATTGGGATTTTGTTGACCAATAGCTATCAGGCACCATCAGGATTACCCATTGCTTTGGTTTTATTGGCCATTAATATCTGGGCAATTGTAGAGAACAGGGAAAAGTACCTCCACATAGTAAAATAAATTTTTGGGACATGATGTGTTTTAAAACCAGATCATGTCCTTTTACAAATCTTTCCTCGTTGAGGATTGCTTTTAAATTCCTAATGCATTTGAAACGGTGCTGAGCAGTTCTATGATTGGCGAATTTGATAAGCAGTCTTTACAACTCGTATAGATCATCATACAGTCTACAAAATCTGTCAGCATGTGGAATAAAAGGCCTATGCCAATGATATAAAATGGTTTTCGAAAAAAGAGTAGGATCACATACACCATCATAGCGTAGTACGTATGCAAAGGGTGAAAATTGATACTACACCTATTTGCTTGGAAAATTGGATTGGCAAAAAGATGATCTAAATCAACCAACATGGTTGCCAATAGTATCAGATAGACTTTTTTCCAATCTTTTCTAAAAAATACAAAAGCAATAAAGAATGGAAATCCTAAATGCAAAAAGTAGTGTATAAATAGTTCCATATTTAGAAGGTCTTAAATATCTTTAAGGTTATTTATTTCTTTCGTCAGTTTCCAATATCGAATATTCAAAATTATCTGACCAACCTGATTTTAAAGGTAAAACTTGCCTCAAACGTCCTTCCCTTATCATTCCTGCTTTTTCAAGCACCTTAAATGAACCCATATTTTCAACCGCACATCCAGCTTCTATTCTATGGAGTTTTAGTGTTTCAAATCCGAAAGTGATAACCGCTTTTAAAGATTCGGTTGCGTAACCTTTTTTCCAATAGTCAACATGTATTTTATACCAAACTTCTCCTCGTTTATATTTTTCGTTTCCGAGTTTGAGTCCAAATAATCCGATAAATTCTCCATCAAATCTATTTTCAATTGCAAATGTATAGTTCTTGATGTTGTTCAACTCATTTTCCGCAATCCAAGGTTCTATGATCGCTTTAGTTTCCTCTTTGTTTTTTGGAATACCAAGCGCATTGAATTCGTCTGTTTCTGGTAAAGAGTGTAATTTGTGAATCGAATCTAAATCTGACCTCTCGATTAATCTTAATTTTATTCTTTGTGTTAATATTTCGCTTTTGGTCATTTTTTTATGGATTACAAATATCCCGCTGATTTAGCGCAAGTATAAAGTTTTTGCTTGTGAATTGGCTAATGTGCTTTTGTATGCTGCAATAGCTTAATTAAATTATTTTATAGAAGGCACAAGAAGCCATTACACGTTTTTCTAACCCTTCCTTCTTGCGCCAAACGGGGAATGAATGTGGCATAAAAATTTTCTTAATTCTGACTTTATAAACCGTTGAAACGGTTTTGTGTAATTCTACGCATTTAAATAGCCCACGGTTTAACCATAGCCCACGGTTTAAACCGTGGGCTATGGTTAACACACCATGATAAATGTTTAAATATTTTGTAGTTATTTTCTTGTACCAGATTTGGCAAGCCATTCCAAATATCTTTTTTTCAAAAACTGATTTCCTTCTTTCACATATTCGGGTGTGTAAACTGTAAAATGATCGCCAGGGAAATAAACAAATTCGAAATTAGAACCCAATTCTTTCATTTGTCTTTCCAGCGACATCACCGCATAGTTTAAAAGAAAATTATCACGAGTTCCAACTGATATTCGAATTTTATCGTTTATTTCAGGCTTTAGTGTATTCCAATCTTTTTTAAGATTTAAAGCAATGTCATATTTTTTCCAATGGTCTACCACTGCGGCATCTATTGCTCCGGTTGCACTATTGCAAATATTTTCAGGTAATCCATTAGCTCCTTTTTTACTAAAAACGGCATCAAAAGAATGCCATTGTTCGCCTCTATATACTACATTTTCCATTTGATAGGCTAATTTTGCAGTAGCCCAAGGGAAACGTCCTGCTATTGTTGCTATCAAGAATTGAGAACCATCTGCAGCGTAATACATGTTTTTATCATCGTAAATGTTTATTTTTTGGAAAACTTTAAAATCTACCGGGTCTGGTGAGCTTGACCAGCAGGCATCAAATGTTTTTGGGTATTGGGTCTGTAACCATAAAACAGTCCATCCACCACTGCTGTGCCCTTTTATTAAGCGAGCACCATTTGCTCTGTAATTTTTTTCAAGCAACGGAATAAATTCTTTGGTTAAAGCATCGCCCCATGGGCCATTATTATCACTGTTTGCATAAACAGAATGACCCAATGCACAATTGCCATCTAAAAATACCTGAATGACTGGGATGCTGTCTAATTCTATACTTGGTTCTGTTTTTTCTGAAAAACTATGATAATCGGCACCGTAACCCCAAATGGTGAAGAGTACTGGGAATTTCCGGGTAGGCTCTATATAGTATTCCTTTGGAAGGATAACCGCCGCATCTACCGTCATTGGTTTTCCATGAAAATTAGTAAGTAAAACTGAAGGTGCTTTTAATTCTTTTACAAATGCTGTTTCTTTAAAATCAGGAAGCTTTGGAATAATTTGATTGGCTGTAATGGTGAAAACTTTTTTGGTGTCTTTGGTAATGGTAACCTTTTCGGTTGCATTAAATAAATTCCCTGGACTTTCTGCTATAGAACGTCCGCCAAGGTTTCTGTCCCAAACAATTTGAACATAATAGTCGCCACGCTCAATATCAGATAAAACCACAGGAAAAGAAGTTGCATTGTCATTGATGGTTATCAATTCACCGGGTTTAATGTTCTTTACGTCAACAGAAAAACAGGGAAAACTTTCTAAACCAACCAATCCGTTTCTTGGTTCTTTATTTTCTTTAGAGAGGTAAACAATTACCCGTCCGGTAAAGCTTTTGTCATAAATGTTTGATGCAAAACTTGCTTTAAACTGTTGACCAAAACTAGTTAAGGTAAACAAGAAAAGGAGTAAAAAGAGGATTGATTTTTTCATGATTTTTATGGTTTAAGCTTTAAATATATTCGTTTTGTAAGTCGCTATTTTTCTCATTTATCCGAGTTCTATTATATCATCTTTATTATACACCCTTAAATGATTTTACTGACCGAATGTCTTAGCATTCCCCAGCCACCTATTTGGCGCAAGTATGTAGCTTTGGCCAGTGAAATGGATACTTGTGCCTGCATTTCAATTAACATACCATTGCATCTATTTTAACAATGTCAATCTTTCCTTGTAAACCCATGTAGTTTCTTGCACTACTGTATAAATAATCACTCGCGTTTTCAACTATACCAGCTTCCACAGGATTGTTGTGTATATAATCTAAGCTATCATGTTGTTTCTTTAAACTATCCAACTCAATAGGTTGGTTATCCTGTCTCCATAATTGAAAATTTGCATTGTTGCCATTCTTTTTACCTGCTCTTTCCATCATCCATAGTAACCATTCTCGCCTACTTTCTTTTGGATGTTTTGAAATCGCTTCTCTTAACTGTACAGAGGTATGCCTTTTCATATCTCGCATCATATGCTCCAGCTTTTCATCATGTGTCCCTATGATCATGTGTATATGACTGCTCATTATACACCAACCGTATAGTTCCATTCCTTTATTCTTGATACAATATTCCCAACTATTTAGTATCACTTTTTTATACTCCTCTCTTATAAACAAATCAATCCAATACACCACAGCAAAACTTACAAAATATAGTTTATTGCTATCATGAAATTTATATTTTCTACTCATTTTATCTTTTGATATTTGTTATAAAAAGCACAATTTGGCTAAAAAGGCACAAGAAGCCTTTACGCTATTCCTCACCCCTCATTCTTGCGCCAAACGGGGGCTTGTCTTGCTTTACAAAATCTTTTATAACGGATGGAATTCTGTTGTCCATTTATTGCTATTTGTTTGTTTTTGTCTCTTCGTTTTATGCAGTCAGTTTCAAGTTAGCTCTGTCACTATAGCATTGAAAGTAACGTTTTGGCGCTTGGCGAAGAAGCGGATTTCGAAGTACTAAACTGTCAACCAAGCACAAAATTTGATACGAAGTAGAATGTCCAATTAACCATTGAACCCGCTTTTTTGCCAAACGCCTGTGTGCGCCTTGAATGGTAAATATAAATAATTTCTTCAAGAGATTGAAGAAATCCCAGAGGGTGCAAGTCCCTTATTCGCTGGGGTAACACCCGGAAGAATTAGCAAGTCGCAAGGTGGTTCACCGTGAGGTATGCACTAAAGTAAACGAGACTGCAAACGTCTGCACTGACGAACAGAAACTGGATAAGAGGCATAATTGAGTGGATGAGGTGGCACAGCACACCGAAGTCCGACGATAACCAAAAGCTCAAAGATGTAGATTCAGCAGGAGTAGATTGAAGGGTATTTACCTTACCGAGGGAGGTCTCTTAGGTTACGAGTTAATCACAAAGAGAAGTCAGCAGAAGTCATAGTACTTGGGGCAACGAGGTGCCATTAAACGGCACAGGTCTCACAAACAAGGAAGGACTGAACGTGAATTGGTTTCAAATCCACGAAGGAATTGCGCAAGCGATAGCCCCGTAGAAGTGGAACAGGAAGAAAAGAAATGTAGAACAAAAGCAGAAGGATTGATTACACAGGTATTACGTCCCCACAACCTCCAAAAGGCACTGCAACAGGTAGTGTCGAACAAAGGTAGCGCAGGCATCGACGGTCTAAAAACCATCGAGTTGGAAGACTATGTCCGAAAGCACAAGAGCGCATTACTGGAAACAGTAAGTAGTGATACCTATCTGCCACAACCAATCTTAGGGGTGGAGATACCCAAAGGCGGAGGAAAACTCCGTTTATTAGGCATCCCTACGGTTGTAGACCGTTGGCTACAACAAGCCGTATCCCAAGTTTTGATGCCAAAATTCGAGAATGAATTTCATGAAAACAGCTATGGTTTCAAACCCTACAAAAGTGCTAGAACAGCGGTAGGAAAAGCATTGAGCCATATCCATGAAGGCTATAGTCACATTGTGGCTATCGACCTGCAAACATTCTTTGACGAGGTAGACCATTGCCTGCTATTGAACCTGATTTACCGCAAGGTAAAATGCCCAGTTACCCTAAGATTGATACGGAAATGGTTGCGAGCACCGATACAAATCAAAGGCAAGTTGACAAAACGAAGAAAAGGCGTACCACAAGGTAGCCCTTTGAGTCCTTTGCTGTCCAATATTCTGCTGAACGAGCTGGATAAGGAACTGGAAAGGAGAAAGCTAAGGTTTGTACGCTATGCCGATGATTTCAGTATCTACTGCAGAATCCCCTCTGATGCGAAACTGGCAAGCAAAGCCATTACCAAATACTTGGTAAACAAGCTAAAGCTGAAAGTGAATAAGGCAAAGAGTGGGATAGTAAAACCAGTAAAGTTTACGATACTGGGTTTTACGTTTGCATCCACGTATCAAAAAGGAGTAAAGGGTCAATACCAGTTAACAGTAGGAGAAAAAGCATGGTCAAAGCTGAAAGAGAAGTTAAAGTCAGTGACGCGGAAAACGCTACCCAAAAGTTTATCAGAACGCATCGTTAAGATCAACGAGATTATCCGAGGCTGGCTTACCTATTTTAAGGGGAGCAGTATTGCGGGTAAATTGCGGGATATAGATGGCTGGTTACGCAACCGCCTGCGATATTGCATCTGGACGGATTGGAAGAAACCAGAACGTAAAAGGAAAAACCTGATACGTTTAGGGGTAGATGCCGACCATGCCTACGCATGGAGCAGGACAAGAAAAGGAGGCTGGCGCATAGCGCAAAGTCCAATTCTTAACACTACGATAACTGTTAAACGGCTAAAGCAGAAAGGCTACATCCCAATGCTGGAGATTTACACCAAACTCAACCCATCAGTTTACGAACCGCCGTATACGAGACCCGTACGTACGGTGGTGTGAGAGGCGCACTCTGTCAGATTTCTGGCAGAGCCGTCTACTCGATTATGCGTAGTTTTTTTAGTAATTCTGTTTTCATAAGTTAGATAAAAAATTACACAATGGAAAAGAAATTCAAAATTGAAATAACGGATTGGACTAACATAGATTTAGTCAACGCAAAGTTTATACTTTCAGAAGCAAAAGATTTTTGTAAATACCAAAATGATAATAGTGATAAAATTACAAATAGAGCATTTTCTATTTTGTCGATTCTGCTACCTATTGTCGCTACTCTAATTATTTTCATAGTTAAGGAAAAATCAACACCCACATTTAGTGATGATTTGGTTTTTAAATTGCTGTCATTTGTGGTAATTGTTTTGTTAATTATAATGTTTTTTTTAAGTCAGGTCGTTTTCCCTAGAATGTTTATGCCCTTAGGTCGAGAACCAAAAGATTTATGTTCTTCAGATTTTCTTGGCACAACACTAAAGAAGGAAAATGCTCAAATAGCATTAGTTTTAAACGAAATAGAAGCAACACAATTAAAGATTAATTACAATAAAAAACAAAATTTAACAAGAACTACTAAATTAAAGTGGTCATTAATTTCAATAGGAATACTATGCTTAATATCACTAAGCATAGTATTTTTCCACCTTATCTAGTTTCAAATGGGTACTCTGTAGTACTCGGCTGAGGAACTGGGTCTGGTGCTGTCGGTCTTTCAACCGGTTCGATTGGGTCTGGCATATGATTGAGTTTAAAATTACGCATAACGATTGGCGAATTTGTGTTGTAATGGCATAGAAAGCAAAAACTTGTCTGCCCGTATAAACTTAATTAATTGCGATGAAATAACTTTAAGCAGTTCAGCCATTATAATACAAATTTGTGGTTAGCGGTTCGGGCTTTTATCATTCATTTTTTATAAAGGAAATGTGTAAAATATGCTGAATTTTAGGAGACCATATATTACCAAATATTTTAACCTCTTCAATAAATAATGTTTGCGCATTCAACAAACGGTAAGATAATGGCTTTTCTTTTTTTAACCAATCTGATAATAAATCATTTAATTTTTTTTGACTATCATAATCCCCTTGTAAATAATGGTCGTTATACGGTACATTAATTTTGATTTGGTGATAGTATTCTGAAAGATATTTTTCCATTTTGATTTTTATAATACAGTTCTTTTAAAAAAAATGTTCCTAAAATTTGAACTAACATATTACTAATTTTGATATTTTAATCCTGACGGTTTTTCGGTCAATTTGAAAAATGGTACTTGTGATAAAATTAAAATTATTCCTGAAGATGCCCGCCCTACATAATTTTGATTTATATAATCACGATTGATTGAGCCATCTGTTAAAAGTTTATTAACTGCTTGTTTAAAAATCTCAATTTTAATTTTTCCATTATTTCCATTTGAGGTTTTCCGTTCGATTCCGCTCCAATCTGCTTTAATTATTTGATTTGTTTCTCCGCTATTTCTTACAATTGTTTTGCCTTGTAGTGGAATTATATAATCTTCCCAAATTTGCTCAAAGGTTTTGTCTGTATTACTTTTAGTCTTTGCCTTAATAGCAGGGATGCTTTTCTGAATTTCCTTTAAATATAAAATGTCAATTTTCAGTTTTTTAGCTACAACTAATGCGTCTTGTAGAAAAACACCGTCTGTTGCAATAACTGCTTTTGTGCAATCAAAAAAATCTTTTGCACCGTGAAGTTCCATTACCGTTTGTCTGTTAATTTTCCTTGTTGTATGTCCATACATTTTCGATTGTATTGCTATTTTCTGTTTACCTTTAATCGCAAAGCCATCAATTCCATAGTCGTTGCTATAAGTAGTAAGTTCTGTTTCATAACCTTGTTTTCGAAAATGTTCGCAAACAAATTCTTCAAATTGTCTTGGGTTCATTAGTCAGTCAGATTTGCAAAAGGTCGTTTGGAAAATTCTGATACAAACTTTTTGATTAATGAATTTTCAATTGTTCTTGGGTCATCATTTAATAAAGGTTTCCAGCAAACAATTAAATCATTACAGTTTTTTAGTTGCCAAATTAATCTCCCGCCCCAATGTCCAATATTTTTTCCTTGACCAAAACCAAAATATTGTTTTAATCGAGAGTTAAGAGTTGCTTTGCTAGTTTGGCTTCCTGCTTTTCCGATATAAACAACAAGAGAGTTTTCAACCCAATTTGATTTTAATTCGTCAATCAAAACATTTGGATTTTTGCCTTTGAAATGTCCACCTGTTCCAATATGTAAATATTCCGCTTTTTTGAAATTTGGATTTAAAACAAGATAAACGCCTTTTATTTTAGTAATAGATGAGCTGTCAATAAAAAGTTCGCTCATTTTTTTGAAGCCAATAAATCCTGCTTTTTTTATTTCATCAATGTTGTTGAAGTCCATAAATTCTGTTGGTTCGTTTTGTTTTAGTACGTTCGTTGTAGCCTGACCGCTAACGGTTTACGGCTTGGCGATGTGGCGGATTTTAGCCCTAAAGTTCAATAGAATTACTGCTGTTGAACCTTGCACAAATGTTTCATAGAAGCACTCAAGCCGCCATATTGCCAAACCGATGTTACCTGCTGGGCTTTTTTTCATCGTCATATTAGTCGTCTTACTTTTTGTCTGTATGACAAATAATTTTGTCCGTG
>JAHJVW010000139.1 GCA_018828585.1 Bacteroidota bacterium | reverse complement strand
CATCAATCGCTTTGATGGACGGCATCATGATTGGTCCTGGAGGTAAACCAGTGTGGATATAAGTATTGTAAGGAGATTCTTTTCTTAAATGTTTGTATAGTACCCTCCGAATGGTGAAGTCATTATTTGCAAAAATCACTGTTGGATCAGCTTCTAATTTGATTCCTTTAGCTAATCGATTTAAATAGAGACCAGCTATAATTGGCATTTCTTTATCCATTAAAGCTTCTCCATCGACAATTGAAGCTAGAATAGTGACTTTTTGAGGTGTTAAATTTAATTTTTCGGCTTTTGCTAGCCTATCTTTTGTCCAAAATTTTTGATACTCTTTATTCATTCTTATAAAGAAATCTTCTGCAGAAATATTCCAATACATCTCATAAGAGTTCGGAATAAACATGGTATACATGTCATCCTTTGTGAAACCATATTTCTCAATAAAAGAAGCAGAATCTAAAAGGTTAATAAGGCTCAGCGAATCAAATTCTAACTTTTTAGCCGCAATACCTGCGAAATTTTCTTTCAATCGAATATTTCTAAAAGATAATGTAATAGGTTCTTGATTTCCTGCTATAATCATGTTTAAGATTTGCCTATTATTCATCCCTTTTTCAATAGGATATTTACCTGATTTAAATCTAGTTTCTAGTTTTCTATCTTTTGCTAAACTTAAAAACGAAGTTTCATCTATCAATAAATGATTTTTATGAATAGAGTCTAAAACATCATGATAAGAAGCTTTACTAGGGATATATAGATATGTTTTTTTGGATACATTGGTATTTGCCTTAATGTATTTTTTATACACACCTGGTAAAATGACCATACTAGCAATAACCAAAATCGCTAATAATATCAATGCTATTTTGCCAAATTGACTTTTCTTTTTAGGGGGATTCATGAATTTTAATAATATTTTTTTTTAGAAACGCTTTAATAGGTAAATGATTGTTAAAAATATATAGGGTTTAAGATATTCTTTGCAGTTTAATTAAACCTCCGCTCAGGTTTCTTACTTTTTTATAACCTGCATTTTCAAGTATTATTTTAGCAGTTTTACTTCTTAAACCTCTTTGACAAATCACAATAATCGTGTCTTCAATAGTAAAGTCTAAATCATCATTTTCAATAACAGAAGTTAATTTGCCCAAAGGGATATTTAAACCTCCGACATTAAAGGTATGATATTCTAGATTTTCTCTCACATCCAATAAATTAAAGTTGTTTTTATGAGCAACTAAATTAGCGAACTCTTCCACACTAATGTCATCCATCATTATTGGTTAGATAAAACTAGGTTGATCCTCGAACCAATACTCACTTTTATTACAGAATCAGGGACAATGGCTGGGGTTTGTAAAATGATAACTGCTTTTGAAGAATCTCTAACCACGCCTTCATAACTGATATTTCCTAAAGTTAGTGACGCCCCTTTTAGCGAGAACATCGCTTCTTCAAGTGTTAAGCCTTTTAAATTAGGCAATTCAACCTCACTCGCTCCATAACCGTCGCCTAAAACCAAATCAATTCTAGATCCTTTTGGTATTTTTTGTCCTATTTGTAGCGACCTTCCAGCGTAAGTAAAGCCCAAAACAGCATCTCTGGCGATATCAGATTTATAGGTGGTGTCGCCTAATTTTAAGCCGTAGTTTTCTAACATGGCTTTAGCTTCTACTAAAGTTTTATTTTCGATGTCTGGAAAATTCACATCTGGTGTTTGTGAGCTGATGATGGTTAGATAAATCATCCGATTTTCCTTTACATTGGTGTTCGGATCTGGATCTTGCTCAGTTACCAAGCCTGGTTTTTTATCCATAATAAAAACTGAATCTATCTGGTACCTAAAACCTTCAGCTTCTAGTAATTTAACGGCATTTTCTACACTTAAACCTTTTAAATTAGGCACCGGTTTACCTTCTCCATGACGCGTATAAAATCTTAAGCTGATGTATAAAATAAAGACAATAATAATTATAGAGGAAAAGGCAATGATCAATTGTCTTTTAAAGTCAGGAGTGGCTAAATATTTAAAAAATTTACTCATATCTATTTTTGATGTAAACATCCAAAGTTAAAGAAATTGGTTTAATAAAATTTGTAAAGCGTAAATTCAATTAAAGATTAAATATATCTTTGAATTATGATTTAGGTTAAAATCCTAAAATTTAATTTGATTTCAATTTCCACGATATGAAAAAAAAAATTGCTCTTTTAGCTGGCGGTTTTACAGGTGAATCTGTAGTTTCTTTAAAAAGTGCACAACAAATAGATGCTCAACTAGATCGAGATTTATTTGAAGTTTTCAAAGTAATTGTGACAGAGGAAAGCTGGTTTTATCAACATTCAGACGGAAAAAATATTGAGATTGATAAGAATGATTTTAGCTTAACCATAGATGGAAATAAAATAATTTTCGAAGTGGTGCTTATCATCATCCATGGTTCCCCAGGTGAAGATGGTAAAATGCAAAGTTATTTTGATTTACTGAAAATCCCTTATACTACTTGTGATGCTACAACTTCGGCATTAACCATGAACAAAGGATATACTAAAGCTGTTGTACAAGGAATTACTGGCTTGAATACTGCAAATTCTATACAACTTTTTAAGCAAGATGAGACTAATCAACCTGAGATTGAAAGTCAGCTCAAATTACCTCTTTTTATCAAGCCAAATAACGGAGGAAGTAGTATAGGCATGTCTAAAGTGAATGGTTGGGGAGATTTAAAAAGTGCATTAAATAAAGCTTTTGATGAGGATAGCCAGATTTTAGTTGAAGAATTTATACGTGGAAGAGAATTCACGGTTGGAATTTATCAGCATCATTTCGAAGTCATTGTTTTGCCAATAACTGAAATTAAATCGTCAAAGGAGTTTTTTGATTATGAGGCTAAATATACCACTGGCATAACCGAGGAAATTACACCAGCAGATTTATCTGAAGAGCAAACTGTAAAAGTGGGGGAGATTGTAAAAGCAGTTTTTTTAAAATTAAATTGCAAAGGCGTAGTAAGAGTTGATTTTATCTTACAAGATTTTACTGAAGAGTTTTTCTTTATAGAAATTAACACCGTTCCCGGGCAATCAACTAACAGTATTATCCCTCAACAAGTTAAAGCAGCAGGAATAAATATAAAAGATTTTTACTCTTTACTCATTCACGAGGCCTTGGTCTAAATACTGTATTGAGCAATCATTTCGTCGCTTACTTTTACTCCTTTACCTGTTTTTATGTCAATCATTACAAAATCAAACCAGCCATCCGTACTTAATTTTTTAGTTTTTAGATTGATAATTTCAAAAGTAACCCGACAACCTTTAGGCTCAATACTGATGATGCCTGTTTTCACGGTAAAAGTATCTCCTAATCCTAAGGGTCTTTTATAATCTATTTGAACAGATTTTACTACCCAACCGAAACCCATTTCAAGAAATTTCTCCATCGCCATTCCGTAAAATAATTCCATTTGTTCATATCTGGCAGCAAGAACATAATCTAAATAAATACTATTATGGACATGATTGAACATATCAATGTCATCAGGTCTAACTTTATGTGTGGTTTCAAATCTCGAATATTTAGGTGTCATAATTTTTTAAATACAATGGTAATGCCAGTTCGTAAGGATTTTGGAATGCATATTTTAAATGTTCTGTAGATGGTGGATAAGGTAGAAGGATATTCAAAATAGTCATCCATAATCAATTTTTCAACTGAAAAGCTATTGCTTTCTCCCAATTCAATCAGCTCTTTAGAAGTGTATTCTCTATAATGGCCGGGGTTCATTAAATTCTCCCGAGGAATCTCGAAAGGATTCTTTCCCGTAAGCATTTTAATTCTTTTTCTTAGTGTAACAGCATTTGGTGTTTGTATAATTAAACGACCATTTTTGTTCAGACTTTTATAGAAATTCTGAAATAAAATGGAGGGCGAAGTGTATAAATGTTCTAAAACCTCACCACAGACAATTAAATCAAAATCGGAAATTTGATTTTGAGAAGGATTCCAAAAATTTAGATCTTGAGGAATAAAACCTACTTTTTCAAAAATTTTTAAATCAGGTAAATGACCACCGCTACTTTGGCTTCCATCAAAACCTAAAAGACTCAAATTCTTTTTGAATTTTTGATAAAGAAGCTCGCTTAAAAATGATGGACCTATATCCATAATTTTATTAAAATTTTTACTTTGGATGAGTGATAAAAGCACCTCAAATCTTTTTGCATGGATAGTCAAATAAAGTTTCTGTTCTTTATTTAACTGATATTTATCTTCAAAAAATGAAATAATTTCCTGCTTTTTCATTTATAATCCCGAAAGTATAAATTAAATAGAATTATTAGCTTTAGACTTTCTAAAATATGACGTATTTTCTCTTTTATCATCTTCTAAAAATTACCTGCAAGCTTTATTTTAGGAAGATAAGGGTTTATCATTCCGAAAATATTCATCCAAATAAACCTTTGATTATATGTGCTAATCACGGTAATTCTTTTATGGATGCCATTTTAATGGCTATCATTTTTAAAAGGAAAATACATTTTTTAGCTAGAGCCGACGCGTTTAATACTCCATTTAAAAATTGGTTTCTCTCTAAAATAAATATGATGCCTATTTACAGGATTAAAGATGGGAGAGAAGAAGTTAAAAATAACGACGCTATTTTTGATAAATGTCAAAAGATATTAGAAAATAATGGTGCTATTTTAATTTTTCCAGAAGGGAATTGTGTCGTAGAAAAGAGATTGAGAACTTTTAAAACTGGTTTCGTTCATTTGGCTTTCGAAGGTAAAGTTAAAGATTTACTGGTTTTACCAGTTACCATCAATTATACAAATCCTTATGCTTTTTATTCTGAAGTAAGTTTTGAATTTGCAAAACCAATTGGGATTGAAGCCTTAAAAGGAGAAAAAAATTATATATCATTTTCTAAATTATTATTAGAAAAAGTGAGGAATGAGATTGCAAAAAACATGATTATTATCCCTTCTAAAGAAGATGATTTATTTTTTGAACAACTACTCCTCATTATCAGAAATAATGGTATTTCTGAATCAGAATTTATTAAAAAGCAAATAAAATATAGCGAATCAATTTGTCAAATAAAAGAAGACAATCTGTTAATATATAATGATTTAAAAATTAAAACTGAATTATATTTCAAGCAGGTCGAACAATATCATGTTTCTGATAAAATCATCAAACAAAAATCTGTTAAAGGTTATCTGTTCGTTTTTTACCCGATTTACCTTTTAGGATATTTATTGAATTACATCCCTTCGTATGTTATCAAAAATAAAATTGAAAAATCAATCAAAGAATCACAGTTTTTAGGTGCTGTTAGAATGGTAGCAGGGATGTTTATCTATCTAATTTATGTTCCAATAATAATTGTTTTTTTAGCTTTTATTGTCGGAAGTTATTTTTGGACAATGGCTTTTATTTTACTAATTATCTTCTTTTACTATTTTACTTTTGAAAGTTATCAGCAATTAAAAGAAAGTCATCAGCTAGGTGCTAATGATGAAATTTATGAAGGTTTGAGAAAAAAAAGAAGTGAACTAGTTGCTGCAATTAATCTTTTACTTTAGTTAATCCCAACATTTTAACCATCCAATCAGGTAAATTTCTATCAGGATTTCTATTTTTCATATTTAAATAAAGACCTAGCTTTTTAATGATTGGAACTTTATGCGTTTCCACAAATTCTATTAAAGTTCCATCTGGATCCTCGATATAAGAAAAATGACCTGCTGCTTCGCCCATATCAAAACTATCTTCGCTATCAACAGTAAAATTGAATCCTGCTTTAGTGCATTCTTCTTTTAAGTATTTCATCCCAATCACATCAAAACAAACATGGATAAATCCAGAATCTCCCCAAAATCTGTTTTTGTAAATTTTAATTCCTTGTTTATCAATTCGCTCAATTAACTCAATTTCAGTATTCCCTAAAAGTTTACTAAAACCTCCACTTTTAATTTCCGAATGCCTTAATAAAACTCTTCTCAGCTCAGTATTTCCTCCATCTAAGTTTTTTGTATCTTCGAAAATAGCTTTACGATCAAAAATAATTTCGTCGTAACCTAAAATATCTTTATAAAGTTTTAAGGATTCATTGATGTTCGAAACGCCAATAGTTAATCCAGCAACACCTCCAGTGAGTGCTTTATCATTGCAAAACCAATTATTACTTTCTATAATTTCAAAAAGATTACCAAATGGATCTTGCAAATAAAAATGTAGTTTTCCATCTTCAGAAGAGATTAATTTACTTTTTAAATCGAGTTTTTCATATTCAAAAAATTTATAAGTTTTTTGAATATCTCTACTTTTAATTTTGATGATTTGAATTCCTAAATCTCCAATTTTTATAGATTCAGTAACGTTTGAAGGTGTACGATTTTTAAATTGCCAAAGCTCAAATCCCGCTCCACCTTGCATATTCATTGCTAAAATCGCATGTCGAAGATGAATTTCGTTTCCTGTATATTGTTTCATCAAGGCCGCTTCGGCCGTATCTTCAAATACTGGAACATTCATTCCAAAATATTTTCTATACCATTTCCACGATTCTTTAATGTCTTTGTATGCTATCCCAATTTGTTGTATCCCACAGATTTTTTTCTTCATATCAATATTTCAATGCTTTCTTTTCGTGGTTTAACATTTTTCTATAAAACTTTAGAATTTTATCATGATCTACATTTGTATAATACATCATAAAAGCAGCTAAATTCGCTATATTTACCTTTAAATAGCTATTGTAATCATATTTACGGGCTGATACGATGACGTTTTTAGGGATGATTTTAAATTTATTTTTTTTCCTCGCTCTTATAATAATGTCGTAATCCTCCATCACTTTATGTTCTTCACAATAGCCGCCTAGTTCTTCAAATAATTCTCGAGTAATAAATAAAGATTGATCTCCGCCACGGCACATCAATCGGTCGAATCTCGTAAAATAGGCATTCACTTTCAACATGGATTTATTAGAATCGAACTTAAATCGATAACAACCTATTGGATAACCTTCATTTAATGCTTCTTGAATATCCATTTCGAAAGTCAAAGGAGGAATTGTATCTGCATGGATAAAATAAAGAATATTACCTTTTGCATATTGAGCGGCAAAATTTAGTTGTTTTGCTCTGCCTTTTTCAGGAGATTTAATGATTTTAACATTCGATTTTAAAACTTCTTCCAAAGTTCCGTCAGTGCTTCCCCCGTCACTTACTAAAATTTCTATTTTATCGTGGCTTACTTCTTGTAAATGATTCAGCAATGCTGATATATGCTCAATTTCGTTGTATGTTGGTATGATGATACTGATAAACATGCTGCTGTAAGGACGGCTAAATTTAATGGACTAAACTAAAGTCATGATTTAATATTCAAAAACCAAACTACATTAAATTACGTCTTTAACTATAAATAAGATTTAAAAAAATATACATGAACACTCGTAAAATGAAAATCGTTATTCTCACAGGTATAATTATCGCAACCATAAGCAGTTGCGGAATTAAAAGACCTTCACAAGTGAATCAAAATGTTCAAACTACTGAATACAATACCTGGTCAGAAAATTTATTAAAAGATTTAAAGGCAGGGAAGAATGTAGATGATATTCAAAAAAAATTAGCTCAAATTTCAGAAAATGATTTAGAAAATGGTTTGCCTTTAGATGAAAATAGAAAGGCTTTTTGGATTAATATATACAATGGATATATCATTGCTTTATTGAAAAAGGATAAATCGCAGTTTGATAATAGAGGAGCTTTTTTTGGTAAAAAACAAATTAATATTGCAGGTAATATGTTGAGTTTTGATGACATTGAAAACGGGATGATTCGTAAGTCGCAGTACAAATTTGGTTTAGGATATATAGGTAAAATTTTTCCACCTGCTTTTGAACGTCACTTAAGAGTTAAGCAAAGAGATTTCAGAATCCATTTTGCAATCAATTGTGGTGCAAAAAGCTGTCCGCCTGTCAGGATATTTTATTCTAAATCAGTGAATGATCAGTTACAAAATGCAGCTAAAGTTTATTTAAAAGATCATACTAAATATTCTAAAGAAAATAACTCTGTGGAGACCAGTACATTGATGAGTTGGTTTAGAGGAGATTTTGGAGGTAAATCAGGAACAAAAAAGATATTGAAAGACTTTAACCTAATTCCTGATGATAGTAATCCTAATGTGACATTTGGAAATTATGATTGGACCTTGGATATCAATAATTATGCTGAATAATTAATTTGTATTTCAAAGATATAAACGTATTTTTGCAGCTTATTAATAAATTATTAATCACTTTAATATTATTTACGTAATGTATTTAAGTACTGAAAAGAAGAAAGAAATCTTCAAACAACACGGAGAAGTAGAAACTAACACTGGTTCTACTGAAAGCCAAGTAGCATTATTCACTTACAGAATTGCTCATTTAACTGGTCATTTAAAAAAGAATAAGAAAGATTTTTCTACTCAATTATCCCTACAAAAATTGGTTGGTAAAAGAAGAGGTCTATTAGCTTATTTGTACAAAAAAGACATCAACAGATACAGAGCTATTATCAAATCTTTAGGATTAAGAGATATTATTAAGTCAATATAATTATCTTGATAAGTTAATAAAAAAGCCTTTCTGAATTCAGAAAGGCTTTTTTGTGTAAATATTTTTGTTAAAATATACTTAAAAAGGAGGTTCATCATCCTCAGTATTATCCCAGTTTTTTGGTTTTAAGGTAATACTTTCGAATTGTGCTGATGGAGCTAAACTTGAAAAAGGATCAGCTGTTGTATCTTTTCCTCCCGCTGAATTAAAGCCATCCTCCAAATCCACAAATTTAACATACTTGCCAATAAATCTTAACGGAACCGTACCAGTTTCACCATTTCTATGTTTTGCAATAATTACTTCCCCTATTCCAGCTGTTGGATTTCCATTTTCATCTTGATCTAAACCATAATACTCTGGGCGGTAAAGGAATAATACCATATCTGCATCTTGCTCAATTGCTCCAGATTCACGTAAATCAGATAACATTGGTTTTTTGGAGCCACCTGGACGATTTTCCACAGCTCTACTCAACTGAGATAATGCAATCACAGGAACATTCAGCTCTTTAGCAACTTGCTTTAAGGCCCTTGAAATACTACTGATTTCTTGCTCGCGGTTTCCACTACCTTTTCCATCAGCTTTTCCTTGCATTAATTGTAAATAATCAATGATAATCATCTGAATATCGAATTGAGCCTTCAACCTTCTACATTTGGCTCTAAATTCAAAAACATTTAAAGCAGGGGTATCATCAATGATTAGAGGAGCCTCGCTTAGTTTTCCAATTTTAGAGGTCATCTGGTGCCATTCCCAATCCAATAACTGACCTTTTCTAATTTTTTCTTGTTCGATTTCTGATTCTCCAGAAATTAAACGATTGGTTAATTGAACGGAAGACATCTCTAAAGAGAAGAAAACAACTGGTTTCCCAAATTGTACTGCAGCATTTCTTGCACAACTTAATACAAATGCCGTTTTACCCATAGCTGGCCTGGCAGCTATGATCACTAAATCAGATTTTTGCCAGCCATTTGTCATCCTATCTAAAGCAGTAAAACCTGATGGAACACCGGTTAAAGTGTCTTCTTTACCACGTAACGATTCTAGCATTTTTAACGATTCTTTTACGATATCATCAATCTTTCTAGAATCTCTTCTTAAGTTATTCTGAGCAATGTCAAAAAGATTCTTCTCTGCATAATCTAACAACTCGAAAACATCACTAGTGTCTTCGTAAGATTGATTGATAATGTCTGTTGAGATTCTAATTAATTCACGCTGTATAAATTTCTGAGAAATAATTCTAGCGTGATATTCAATATTTGCGGCCGAAGCAACGCGGTTGGTTAATTCGGTAATGTAAAATGCACCACCTACCATTTCTAAATCACCTTGTTGCCTTAACTGAGCAGTTACTGTTAGAATATCAACAGGAGAGGAGGCGGTAAAAAGTGTTTGTATAGATTGGAAAATTTTTTGATGTGCGTCTTTATAAAATACTTCAGGCTTTAAGATATCAATTACAGCCGATAGCGCATCTTTTTCTAACATTAAGGCGCCTAAAACAGCTTCTTCAAGGTCTAACGCTTGAGGAGGTAATTTACCTAGACCAGAAACTAAATTAGTAAGTCGGCTTCTTTTATCTTTTGGTAAGGATGATTTACTG
>JAHJVW010000138.1 GCA_018828585.1 Bacteroidota bacterium | reverse complement strand
CTGCATATTTTGCAGATAATTGGTTAGGTCGTAGTCTTTTCCATCCTGTGGTATCTATATTTATTTTTGCTCGGTCTGGATTAGGTTCCTGTTTAAAGATCCATCCATTCAATTCACCTAACTTAATTTGATCAGTAACTTTATCTAATTTATTTGTTGAAAGTATGATTGTAGTATCTTGCGCCTGACAAAAATTAATACTAACAAATAGTGATAATAAGATAATTTTAAATGACTTCATAAGTTTTTGTGTTAATGGGAAGTTCAATAATAAACGCTGTTCCTTCATTTTCTAAAGTATTAACCTTCATCCCGATAGAATATCGGGACCCCACCATGCCTATGCTGGCAACGTGATTGTAAATTCTGTTCCTTCATTTTCTTTAGTATTTATTTTTATTTCCCCGCCATGCGCTTTCACAATATCATAAGCTAAAGACAAACCCAAGCCCGTTCCTTTTCCGGTTGGTTTGGTAGTGAAGAAAGGTTGAAAGATTTTATCAACGATGCTTTTCGGAATACCGTTTCCGTTATCTTTTACAGTCAATTCAATTTTTCCATCTGTTTTTTTGGAAGATATGCTTACCATTGGTTTGTAGCTTTCAGCATTTGGCTTTAAGCTTTCAGCCTTTTGCTTTTCATTCACCGTACTTCGACTTCGCTCAGTACAGGCATAAAAAGCATTGTTGATCAGGTTCAATAAAACCCTTCCTATATCCTGCGGAACAATCTCGATTTTACCAATGGATTCATCAAAATGTGTTTCAAAATCAGCATTAAAAGATTTATCCTTCGCTCTCAACCCATGATAGGCGAGTTTGAGGTATTCATCTGCTAAAGCATTGATATCAATTAATTCTTTTTCTCCCGAAGTATTTCTACTGTGTTCTAACATTCCTTTTACAATGCTACTGGCTCGGTTGCCGTGAAGGCTTATTTTCTCGAGGTTTTGTTTCAAATCATTTGAAATAGCTCTCGCTTCTTTCAAATCACCTTTATCCATTTCTTCATTCATTTCATCAATCATTTCAGTACTGACTTCTGAAAAATTATTGACAAAGTTTAACGGGTTTTGAATTTCATGAGCTATACCTGCAGTGAGTTCTCCCAAGCTTGCCATTTTTTCGGATTGAATGAGTTGGCTCTGAGTTGATTTCAGATTTTCCAATGTTTGGCGTATCTCACCGGTTTGTCGGGCTACTTCTTCTTCCAGTACTTTTTTTTGGATTAAAGCTTGTTCCCTTTTTTCTTCAGAAAGTTCCAATACTTTCTGTGCATTTGCCTGTACCTCACTTATCATCTCTTTAAAGCGAATGGATACATAAATCATTAAGGATAACGGAAAGGAAAGGTTTACCAATGATACATATATATTATAGGTTAAAGCTGATTTAATGACGCTGTCGAAAACAACTAGATATGAAAGAATTAATGATGTAAATATTAATCCTGCTACAATTGCCCATTGAGCGCCAATCAGATTTTTCCATGAAGTAATGACATAATATAAACATATACCCAATACAAAAATGAAAGAAAATACATAGATATACTCGTTGGCTTTTGAAAAGGAACTGGGTAGAAATGTCCCTATTTCATTCACTACAATTAAAATAATAAGACTTATAATAAGCTTGCTGTTTATTTTTCTCTTAAAAACTTTACTTAAAAGAATAGGCAACAATAATAGAAATGTGCAGCTTGCTAAGAAGACAGATATTAGGCGAACGCTTTTAACTACATAATATGTACTTCCAATAATATCAGTTTGAAAAAAAGCGCACCAGATGCTTACGGCGAAAGTGCTGGTAAAAAATGCAATCCAGAATAGTATTTTTTCCTTTGGGTTTTGAAAGAGTAGCAGCCAGAAAAGCACAGAAAGAATGGCACAAACTACCAACCATAAAGTCTGAAAGAAATATTGGGTTTCGCGATATTTTTTTAACAGAATGGTATAATTTGGACCGGCGATCGTGATAACATCTTCGCGAAATTGAGTCTTTACTTCATGCGGTGGTATCGCAGACAAATATCCCACGTAATGAAGACTGAGAATATGAGGGCCCGATGTATTGAAATGCATAGACAGGGGATCTAAACCACCGTTATATTCGCGAAAAGCCCTTCCTTTTTCTCCAGTATTGCCTCTGGTACCAACCAATTCTCCATCTACATAAAATGCAGTCGCAGCCCACTGACCAAAATCAACATATAATACTTTATGAAGTAAAGAATTATCAAAGGTTACTTTTATCCGAAACCATCCTTCCACTCTGCCATTTTTATCAGCATACTTTGCTGAAAGATCGGTGGGTTTTAATTTTTCCCAACCCTTGGTATCCAAATCTTTTTTAGACCAGTTGGTATCATTTCCTTGATGAAAAATCCAACCGTCGATACGATCGATATTGAAAGCATCAATCTCTTTGCTGAACTTTTCAGGTGTGATGTTTACCACTGTATTTTGTGCCCATCCAAAAAATGGGAGGAATAAAAGCAGGATGGTTTTTAGGATGTTTTTCATGATGTCTGGTTTGATAATGGTAAAGTAATGATGAAAGTTGTTCCTACTTGCCCAGGTTTTGGGTTTCCTATTTTTATTTCACCGCCATGCGCTTTCACAATATCATAAGCTAAGGATAAACCCAAACCAGTTCCTTGGCCGGTAGGTTTGGTGGTAAAGAAGGGTTGGAATATTTTTGATTTTACATCTTCTGGAATTCCGGTTCCGTTATCCGTCACTGAGATGATAATTTGATTTTGATTTTGCTCGGTTTTTATGACAACCAAAGGTTTTTCAACCGATTTTACTGCATAAAAAGCATTATTAATCAAGTTCAATAATACTCTGCCCATATCTTGTGGCACAATTTCTATGGCAGGAATGTCCTTATCAAAATAGGTTTCAAAACTGGCATTAAAGCTTTTGTCTTTGGCTCTTAAACCGTGATAGCTTAATCTTAAATATTCATCGGCTAAAGCATTGATATCTGTCAATTCTTTTTTTCCTGAAGTATTTCTGCTGTGTTCTAGCATTCCTTTTACAATGCTACTGGCCCGGCTACCGTGAAGGCTGATTTTTTCTTCATTGGTAATTACATCATTAATAAGTTCATCTTGTGTTGCTTCGTCTCTATCAGCTTTCGACTTTAAGCGTTCAGCTTTTAGCTCTTCTAACATTTCTTTATTTACTTCCGAAAAATTATTCACAAAGTTCAATGGGTTTTGAATCTCATGAGCTATACCGGCAGTCAATTCACCAAGTGAAGCCATTTTTTCGGATTGGACGAGTTGTGATTGGGTGGATTTTAGGTTTTCTAAAGTTTGGCGAATCTCCCCGGTTTGTCTGGTTACTTCTTCTTCCAATACTTTTTGTTGACTTAAAGCCTGCTCCCTTTTTTCTTCAGAAAGTTCCACTACTGTCTGTGCATTTGCCTGTACCTCTTGTATCATCTCTTTAAAGCGTATGGATACATAAATCAGTAAGGAAAAAGGAAAAGCAAGAGCCTCAACAGTTCTGTATAATAAATTAAAATACTGCGATCCAAGGCCATTTGGTGAAATTAAACCCATTATAAACGAGACTAAATAAATAGTCGCTGTAAAAATTAAGCCTCCGACAATGGCCCATTGGGCACCCCTCAGATTTTTCCATGAAGTAATGACATAATAGAAACATATACCCATTACAAAAATGGCAGAACCCCCAAAGATATTCCGGAAAGTCATTTCAAAAGAATGGGTTGAATATGCCCCTATTCCATTCAATACATTTAAAATAATGAGAATCAGAATAAGCCTGCTGTTTATTTTTCTTTTGAAAACTTTGATTAAAAGAATGGGCAGCAATAATTGTAATGAAGGGACTTGAACAAACCAACCAATAATTCTATTAGTGTTATATTCACTAAAGGACTTTCCGCTAGGATCAATAGCATAGTAATAAGTGTAAATGGCTAAAGTACTTGTATAAAGCGCAATCCAGAACAGATTTTTTTCTTTTGGGTTTTGAAAGAGTAACAACCAGAAAAGAACAGAAAGAATAGTACAAACCACCACCCATGACGTGAGGAAAGTATATACTGTTTTGTAATTATTTGATAACCTGTAAGTATAATTTGGTCCACCAAGACGAATAACCTTATTCAAAGACTGGGTTTTTACATCATACGGCGGTATTGTAGACAAATATCCCACATAATGAAGGCTGAAAATATGAGTAGTTGATGTATCGAAACGAATAGTTAGGGGATCTAAGCCACCGTTATATTCGCGAAAATCCTTTCCCTTCTCACCCGTATTGCCTCTGGCAGCAACCAGTTCTCCATCTACATAAAATGCTGTCGCAGCCCACTGACCTAACTCAACATATACTACTTTATGGAGCAAAGAATTATCCAAGGTTACTTTTATCCGAAACCATCCTTCTACTCTGCCATTTTTATCAGCGTATTTTGCTGAAAGATCGGTGGGTTTTAATTTTTCCCAACCCTTGGTATCCAAATCTTTTTTAGACCAGTTGGTATCATTTCCTTGATGAAAAACCCAACCGTCGATGCGATCGATATTGAAAGCATCAATCTCTTTGCTGAACTTCTCTGGTGTGATGTTGATGACAGTATCTTGAGCGAACCCAATAAATGGGAGCAACAAAAGGAAGATGGTTTTCAGGATATTTTTCATAAGGTCTGATTAGATAATGGTAAAGTAATGATGAAAGTTGTTCCTACTTGCTCAGGCTTTGGGTTTCCTATTTTTATTTCGCCGCCATGCGCTTTAACAATATCATAACTTGTCTGAATCACGGATTTAAATGGATTTATGGATTGCACTGATTTTTTTATTTCGTTCATCATATTGCTGTTCTGTGTCATCTTTTAATCATTCTAATCCGTGATTCAGACAACAGGTAATTGAATCATAAATTCTGTCCCTATTCCTTCCGTACTTTCTGCCTTTATTTCGCCGCCATGCGCTTTAACAATATCATAAGCTAAAGATAAACCCAAACCTGTTCCTTGGCCGGTAGGTTTGGTAGTAAAGAAGGGTTGGAAGATCTTATCAATGATATTTTTGGGAATGCCATTTCCGTTGTCAGAAATGGTTATTTCTATTTTTCCATTGCTATTTTTAGTACTGATGGTGACTGTAGGTTTGTAGCTTTCTGCCTTTTGCTTTAAGCTTTCAGCTTGTTGCTTTTCATTTACCGTACTTCGACTCCGCTCAGCACAGGCATAAAAAGCATTGTTAATCAAGTTCAATAAAACTCTACCCATATCTTGTGGTACAATTTCTATGGCAGGGATATCCTTATCAAATTGGGTTTCAAAACTGGCATTAAAGCTTTTGTCTTTGGCCCTTAAACCATGATAGCTTAATCTTAAATATTCATCAGCTAGAGAATTGATGTTAGTTAATTCTCTTACACCTTTGTTTGATTGAGAATGTTGTAACATCCCCTTAACAATGGCATCAGCCCGCTTTCCGTGATGATTTATTTTTTCTTCGTTGCCTATTACATCATTAGCAATAGCAATTACTTCTTCTAAATTTCCTTTATCTGCTTCTTCTTTTAATTCTTCCAATAACTCTTTATTTACATCAGAAAAATTATTAACGAAGTTTAAAGGGTTTTGAATCTCATGGGCGATACCGGCAGTGAGTTCTCCCAAACTTGCCATTTTCTCGGATTGTATCAATTGTGATTGGGTGGATTTCAGATTTTCTAAAGTTTGTCGAATCTCACTGGTTTGTCTGGCTACTTCTGCTTCCAGTACTTTTTGTTGGTTTAAAGCTTGCTCTCTTTTTTCTTCGGAAAGTTCTACTACTTTATGTGCATTTGTCTGTACCTCTTGTAACATCTCTTTAAAGCGCATAGAGACGTAAAACAATAGCGATAATGGAAAAGAAAGTAAGAAGACAGAGAAAAATAAGAAAAAAATAAAAAATGATTGGAATAAAGTTTTAAAAATTAAACTTAATATAACTATAGCTACAAAAGTTAGTATTGAAAAAACTAATCCTATTACTACTGCCCGCTGAGCGCCTTTGAGGCTTTTCCATGAAGTAATGATATAGTATAAACAGATACCTAAAACAAAAATTATGGAGGCCGGTGTGATAAATTCTGTGATTGAAGAAAAAGAATTGGGTAAAAAAGTCTCGGAAACATTAATTGCAAATAAAATAACGAGACTGATAAGAAGTTTGTCGTTTATTTTTCTTTTGAAAACTTTGATTAACAGAATGGGCAACAATAACAATATGGTACAGATAATAAACAACGTACCGATATTGGAATAGGTTATATGTTCATTATAGGTGATGCCAATATCAGAACTTGAAATGCACCCAATGGAAATGGTTAAGAAACTGGTATAAAGTGCAATCCAAAATAGGTTTTTTTCTTTCGGGTTTTGAAACAGTAATAGCCAGAAAAGCATGGAAAGAATAGCACCAACAACCAGCCATGAGGTCGTAAAGGAATGTGCAATGATGTTAGTCTTTAATAAATTGATAATATAATTTGGGCCACTAATAGTAACTATCGCATTTAAACTTTGAGTCTTTAAATTATGTGGTGGTAGCGGTGATAAATATCCTACAAAATGAAGGCTAAGAATATGAGTAACCAATGTATCAAGACGCATAGACAGGGGATCTAAATCACCATTATATTCGCGAAAAGCTTTTGCGTCTTTAGCCGTATTGCCCCTGGTAGCAACCAGTCGGT
>JAHJVW010000137.1 GCA_018828585.1 Bacteroidota bacterium | reverse complement strand
ATCTAAATGTTCAGTCATGTGTTTAGCTATACCAGCTACTTTACTCCCAGTTTTTACTTTAATTTCAATTTGCGAGCCCCTTACTTTAACAATAGCAAACTCCGCGGCAACAAAAAAACCATTCAGTATAACCAAGAAAATGGTTAAAAAAATATGAAAGCCACTTATTTCGAGATGGGGGTCCATTTTATTATTTATTATTAAAAGTTTTATTGTATAATTCTATACTTTCTTCAATCACTTTGTAGGCATAACGCTTACCTAAAAGATGCTCTATGGTCACGTTCTTTTCTTCCAAGGCCTTATAATCTTGGAAAAATCTAACAATCTCTTTCATTGCATGAGGAGGTAACTCATCCAACTCTTCAATATAATTAACAGACATGTCGTTTTTTGCTACCGCGATGATTTTATCATCTTGTTCACCATTATCTACCATGTGCATTACACCAATCACTTTAGCCTCTATCATTGACATTGGATAAACATCTGCAGAACAAAGAACTAAAATATCTAATGGATCATGATCATCACAGTAGGTTTGCGGAATGAAACCATAATTTGCAGGATACATTACTGACGAAAATAAAATACGGTCTAATCTTAATAAGCCAGTTTCCTTATCAATCTCATATTTAGCTTTTGATCCTTTGGGAATCTCAATAATTGCAGTTACATTCTTTGGTGAGTCTTCTCCTGGTGAAATGGAGTGCCACGGGTGATGTTCAGTCATTGTCTATATCTTGTGTAGTATCCGATTCTGATTTATTAACTATACTCTTTTTAAAAAAAGCAATTATCAATGGGATAGTAGTTATGGTGATAAAGCCCAAAATGATATAACTAACGTATTGATCTATTTCCTTTTCAAACTCACGGCCTAAAAAATATCCAATGAGTGTAAGTGAGGATATCCATAAAACTGCTCCAGCAAAGTTAAAAAAAGCAAAGCGTTTAATATCTAACCTTACCACACCTGCAAATATAGGTGCAAAAGTACGTACAATGGGAATAAATCTTCCCATGATTAATGCAATAGCGCCTTGTTTACGATAATATACCTCCGCTGCCTTCAAATATTTTTTCTTAAAAAAGAAAGTATCTTTCCTCTTGTATAGCATCGGGCCTGTCCGATATCCGAACCAGTAGCCTACGAAATTTCCAGCAGTGGCTGCAAAAATCAATCCCAAAATCATAGTAAAGATTCCTACATCTAATCTTCCTGTTGCAACAAACATCCCTGCTAAGAACAAAAGATAATCTCCAGGCAGAAAGAAACCAAAGAATAATCCGGTTTCTGCAAAAACAACAAACAAAATAAAGTAAAACCCTCCTTTTTGAATGATTTGTTGTGCGTCAGACAGTTTTGTTAGGTAGTCCCAGAATTCATGCATAGTTACCTTATAAAACTACAAATAATCTTGCAATTTCATAATTAAAGGATTTTTAAAAAAGATTGCTTTTACGTTAACACTAGCTCTTATTTAAACAAAATAATATCAGAGCTACTTATTTTAACGAAATCGGTTAATATAAATATTAATCAAAAAACTAAAAATCATTCCGTATTTATTTGTAAAGTGTCTAAGAAAGACTGCAGTTTTTCAGGAAGTTGAGTGCTGATTAAAACTTTTTTATTCGTTTTTAAAACTATTTGCAAACCTTTATTTCCTGATATTATAAAAGCAAGTCCATTACTAAATGAATACCTCACCCCCCATCCCCCAAACTCACCAATGGTATCATAATTTCTAATAAACACTTTTTCAATATTATCCCATTTATATTTTATAAATTTTAATGAAAATAAACTGATTATAATTCCCGATTTGTCTATTGTTAATTTAATTTTGAGCTTTTTAATAGCAATGATTAGAAAAATAAAAAAAATAATGCAAAATAAATATTGATTATTACTCATTGGCTGATTACCAATAAGATGCCCAGTTATTTTCTGATATATTAATCCTGTTATAAACAAAATCAATATTGTAATTAATAAGATGTAAATCCATTTTTGATTGAACTTCTGTTCCTCTATATACATGTCTTCTTTTCTCATCTAGTTTTTTTGAAAAGTTTATCAATATGATTATTATATGGATATAAAAAGAAAATCAGAGCTGAGGCCATTGAAAAGAAAAATGAAACTAAACCGAAAATTAAAAGAATCATGAAATGAAATATTAATGCTATTGGGAGAAATAATAACTTATTTTCTCTACTCATGAATAGTCCTCTGAATATCATAATTTCTAAGACTATAGTACCCTATGAAATTCCCAGCAGTGGCTGCAAAAATCAATCCTAAAATCATAGTAAAGATTCCTACATCTAATCTCCCTGTTGCAACAAACAGCCCAGCTAAAAACAAAAGATAATCTCCAGGCAGAAAGAAACCAAAGAATAATCCGGTTTCTGCAAAAACAACAAACAAAATAAAGTAGAACCCTCCTTTTTGAATGATTTGTTGTGCGTCAGACAGTTTTGTTAGGTAGTCCCAGAATTCATGCATAGTTTCATTATAAAACTACAAATAATCTTGCAATTTTATAATTAAAGGATTTTTTAAAAAAGATTGGTAATTAAAGACGGGTAAATCCCTAAAATAATAGTTGCTACGGCTGACAAGCTTAACACCAGCTGAAAATATCCAGGAGTTATTAATTCTTTACCTTCTGCATCTTTGAAATACATCGATACAATTACTCTAAAATAGTAGAATATGCCAATCATCGCATTCACAATTGCCAGTACAATTAACCAAGTATGATATTGTTGTAGAGCTGTAGAAAACATAAAGAACTTTCCAATAAATCCTGCTGTTAAAGGAATACCCGCTAATGATAACATCGCTATGGTTAAAACAAAAGCTAAAAACGGGTTCTTTTTACTTAAACCATTAAAACTATCGAAATTCTCGCCTCCGGTTTGATCTTTCACTATTATTAACACTCCAAAAGCGATAATAGAAGCCAATGAATAAGCAGAAGCGTAAACAAATACCGAGTTGATAGAAGTACTTCCTAAAGCTACAATGGCGAAAAGCATATAACCTGCATGAGAAATACTTGAGAATGCCAACATTCTCTTAAAATTACTTTGATATAATGCGGTAATATTCCCGATGAATAAAGTTAGAATAGTGATGACCAATAAAGTCGGCATCCAAAACTCTGCAAGCGGAGCAAAACACATCGCAAATAAACGAAGGAAAGCCGCAAAGCCTGCAGTCTTCACTACTGTTGACATAAACGTAGTAATTAAAGTAGGCGAACCTTCGTACACGTCTGGTGTCCAGAAGTGGAAAGGTGCTGCGCCAATTTTAAAAGATAAGCCTACAATCATCAAAATAATGCCTACATAAAACATAGGGTCAATTGCAGAAGGAGTTGGTCTATCAATGACATATTGAGCAATCACACTCATATCAAATGAATGAGAAGCTCCATAAATTAATGCAATACCAAACAACAAAAATCCGGTAGAGAAAGCCCCCATTAAAAAGTATTTTAAGGCGGCTTCATTTGATGCAAAATCTCTCTTTTTGATACCCGCCAATATGTACAAACTCACCGACATGATTTCTAAACCTACGAAAAGCATGGTAAGGTTGTGATAAGAAACCATCACAATAATCCCTACAAGTGCAAAAAGAATAATGGTATAATATTCAGCTACGTTGTCACTGATTTTTTCGAAATATCCTTTTGATAATAAAAGAATAAGAATCGTAGAAACAATGGTTAATGATGAAAAAGCAACGGCGAAATTATCAAACAGCATCATTCCGCTATAAATAGCTGATGCGCCACTATTCCACTCCATAATAGCTAACACCAATGCTCCTAGTAAACCAATAACGGTTACTGGTAACAAAGCACTTTTTGCTTTAAATAATCCTAAATAAAGAACTACAATGGCTAAAATTGATATGACTATTAAAGAATTCATTCTTTTAATTAAAATGCTAATTTATTATTCACTTGTGAAATCAAACCGTTCACCGCAGCTTCTGAAATATGTAAAATAGGTTGTGGGTAAACTCCAATCACAATAATCAAAGTACAGATGATGCTTAAAACCACCACCTCGCTTCCTCGAATGTCTTTGAAAGTGGCTGTCAATTCGTTCAATTGTCCTTGCATCACATTCTTATACATCCGTAGCATATAAACTGCTCCAAATATAATGGTTAATCCGGCTACAGCCGAAAACCACATTTCGTATTGGTAAATACCATTCAGTAATAAAAATTCTCCAATAAAACCATTTGTTAATGGAAGAGCTACAGTTCCTAATATGATAATCAAAAAGGCAATCGCAAATTTCGGAGCTACTTTAGCAATTCCTCCCATGCTCGCAATTTCACGAGTTTGCAACCTATTGATGATGATATCCATGATGAAGAATAAACCTATTACATTTATTCCGTGATTTAACATTTGAATCATCGCCCCTTGTACACCCGCAGCATTCCATGCAAAAACACCTGCAGCAATTAGTCCAACGTGAGCGATAGAAGAATAAGCTACTAAACGCTTGATATCCTTTTGCGTAAAAGCAATGATGGATGCATAGACAATCCCGATGATGGATAAGATAATTGCCAATTCTTTCCATTGCATAAAACCTAGCGGAACTATTGGAATCAACCATCTAATGACCCCATAAATGCCCATCTTCAGCATGATACCAGCTAAAAGCATAGTTCCCATTGTTGGAGCTTCTGTATAAGTGTCGGGTTGCCAAGTGTGGAAAGGGAATATTGGCATTTTTATCGCGAAAGCTAAAAAGAAACACCAAAATAGCCAACCTTGTGTTATTACATCTAGATTCAAAGAATAAAAAGCATCAATATCATAAGTGTTTCCTGGAGTTTGTAAATGCAGATAAATAATCCCTAAAAGCATAAATAAAGAACCTGCAAAAGTGTAAATGAAAAATTTCATGTTTACACGGATTCTGTCTGCTCCGCCCCAAATGGCGCAAATGAAATAAATTGGAATTAATGCTGCTTCCCAACCTACATAAAATAAGAAAGCGTCTAATGCTGTGAAAACCACCAATAAGCCTGATTGCATGAATAAAATCAATGCAAATAATGCTGAAGAATTTTTAAACTCTCGGCTAAAGCCAGATAAAATAATTAGCGGAACAAGGCCAGTAGTTAAAAGCACCATAATCATGCTGATGCCATCGATACCTGCTTTGAAGTTGATCCCCAATTGTGGAATCCAAGCAAAATCGACAACAAACTGTCGGCTTGCATCAGCTTGAAAGTGCGCTAACAACACTAAAGAATAAACTAGCGTAATCAAAGAGCTGATGAGTGCCGTTTGCTTTGCGTAGTTTTTATTCAATAGACAAACTATCGAACCCAAAAGAGGAAAAAATAATACGATTAATAAATTCATCTATCTCTTTAATTCAGAATCTTAAAATTTAAAAAAACTATATATCAATATTCCCAACACACCAATCACCATCGCAAAAATATAAAAACCCACATTTCCGGTTTGTAGCAATCTTAATCCTTTACTGGCTTCCATAGAGCCTTTTCCTAAACCATTTACGAACCCATCAATACCTGCTTTATCTACTATTTTATAGAAAAATTCTGAAATTACGTTTAATGGTTTTTGAATAATAGCTGAGTAAAGCTCATCAAAATAAAATTTATTGTAGGATATTTTAGCCAAAACTGATCTCTCTTCACTATCGGCTAATGGAACATGACTATTTTTGACATACTTCACATAAGCATAGATGATGGCAATTACAACGCCTGCCACTGATATTCCCATCAACATATATTCAGTTACGTGACTTAATTCGATGACTGACAATCTAGATGTAGAAGCATCGAAAACTGGAGCTAAATAATGTGATAACCAATGTCCGCCGCCTAATACTTCTGGAACTCCTATAAATCCCCCAACAACTGATAGAATTGCTAAAATAATTAAAGGAATTGTCATGGAAACTGGAGACTCGTGTAAGTGATGTTTTTGTTCTTCGCTTCCACGGAAGTTACCCCAAAAGGTTAAGAACATCATTCTGAACATGTAGAAAGCAGTCAACATGGCTCCTAAAACTCCAATAATCCAAAGAATTTTATTTTCTTCATAAACATGAGCTAAGATTTCATCCTTAGAGAAGAAACCTGCAAAGGGAGGCAATCCTGATATGGCTAATGTACCCATCAGCATCGTAAAAAATGTAATAGGTAATTTCTTTTTTAATCCACCCATTTTACGCATATCCTGCTCATCGCTTATGGCGTGGATGACAGAACCCGCTCCTAAAAATAATAAAGCTTTAAAGAAAGCATGTGTTAATACGTGAAAGAAAGCACCAGTGTAAGCGCCAACGCCTAATCCTAAAAACATATAGCCCAACTGGGAAACAGTTGAATAGGCCAATACCTTTTTAATATCTGTTTGAGTTAAGGCAATAATTGCAGCTACGATTGCTGTTGCTAATCCAATAACAGCAATGATGCTCATGGTTACTGGAGATAGCGTAAATAAAATATTCGATCTTGCAATCATATAAATACCTGCGGTTACCATCGTTGCGGCGTGTATTAATGCAGAAACTGGTGTTGGTCCGGCCATTGCATCAGGTAACCAAGTAAACAAGGGTAATTGTGCTGATTTACCGACAGCGCCAACAAATAATAATATCGTGATTAATGTTAAAGTCGCATCGCCTGAAACCATTCCTTGTGCTTGAGGGAAAATCTGAGCGAATGAAACACTTCCAAAAGTGGTGATGATTAAAAAAACTCCTATCAAAAATCCTAAATCACCAATTCTATTCATGATGAAGGCTTTTTTGGCGGCATCGGCGTAAGCGCCATTTGTATACCAAAAACCTATCAATAAATAAGAGCATAATCCAACACCTTCCCAACCAATAAACATGATGACATAGTTTGATCCCAATACCAATAAAAGCATAAAGAATATAAAGAGATTAAGGTAAGAGAAAAACTTACCAAAACCTTTGTCATGGCTCATATAGCCAGTTGAATAAATGTGTATCAATGACCCAATTCCGGTAATAATCAATAGCATTAAAATACTCAATTGATCTATCTGGAACGAGAAAGGAATATCTATGTTTCCAACTTTTATCCAATCAAAAAGATGGATAATGGCTGGAGTTGATCCGTTGAATTCAAAAAAGATTCCTAAACTCACTGCAAAAGAGGCTAAAACAGCAAGACTTGCAATGATGCCAATTGCAGCTTTAGGTAAAATATTTCTGCCTAATCCACAAATAAGAAATCCGATAAAGGGGAATAAAGGAATTAACCAAACTAAGTCTATCATCTAGCTATATAAAAATTTACCACTTTAATCTGTTTAATATATTGATGTCTATAGAACTGGTGTTTCTATAAACCATCACAATAATGGCTAAACCAACTGCTACTTCTGCTGCTGCCAACGCCATGATAAAGAACACGAATACCTGCCCTGATGCATCTCCGCTATAAGCAGAAAATGCAGTTAATAATAAGTTTACCGAGTTCAGCATTAATTCTATCGACATGAAAATGATGATAGCGTTTCTTCTAATTAAAACTCCTATAACACCAATAGAAAATAGAATTGCACTTAATAAAATGTAATGATTAAGTGGAACTACTTGAATGGTTGACGTGATACTATCCATTTTGAGTTCTTTTATCTTTTTTAGCTAATAATACCGCCCCCACCATCGCTGATAGTAATAATATGGAGGATATTTCGAACGGCAACAAAAATTCACTGAATAATACTTTACCTAAATTACCTACCAATCCAATCTGCGTATTTGTGGTAGTTGAAACGGCTGTAGTTTGCATTGCCTTAATAGCCCCTATCAGAGTGACTAATAAAGTACCACCTGCAATTACACCTACAATTTTTAAAACATTAGATTTCATTGGCTCGGTTTCTTTGTTCAAATTCATTAACATCAATACAAAAAGGAAAAGCACCATGATAGCTCCCATGTAAACAATAAAGTTTACCACAGCAAGAAACTGGGCATTCAATAAAATGTAATGAATAGTGAACGTGAAAAAAGTTGCAATGAGGTAAAGAACGCTGTAAACCGGATTTTTAGTGAAAATCACTAAAAGTGAGAACAGGATGGACAGGAATGCGACTAAGTAAAATAAACTCATCTTTTATGATCTGCAATTACCTTTTGTGAAGCGCAAAGGTAAAATTTTTGCTTAATTTATATTAATAAATACCTAAAACTAAACTGTTGCTCCTTTTAAAGCCTCTAACTCACTGATAGGCATCTCTACTAATTTATCTTTCCCGTAAATAAAATCTTTACGCAAATAATCTGCCGGAACAATTGGGCCGTCTAAGTAAATAGCTTCTTTAGGGCATGCTTCTTCGCACAAACCGCAGAAAATGCACCGTAACATGTTAATTTCATAAACTGCTGCATATTTTTCTTCCCTATATAAGTGCTCTTCGCCTTTTTCACGTTCTGCAGAAATCATTGTTATGGCTTCTGCTGGGCAGGATAATGCACATAAACCACAAGCAGTACAACGCTCTTTACCATTTTCATCTCTTTTCAAAGAATGCATCCCTCTCCAGTTTTCTGAAAATTCTCTTTCTTGTTCTGGATAAAAAGTAGTTTCCTTCTTCTTAAACATGTGCATAAAAGTAATGCCCATTCCTCTAAAAATAGCAGGGAGATATATGCGCTCCCAGAAATTCATCGGTTTCTGTTCTAATACTTTTTTTCTACCACTTAATGATTCCATAATCACTTTTTATTTTTTTCTCCGTTTTGTCACATTGAGCGGAGTCGAAATGTTTTCTATCAATGGCGAGTGGATGCTTCGACTCCGCTCAGCCTGACATACTATTATAATTTATCTACTACCGTAATTACAATTGCTGTAATTACAATGTTGGCAATTGCCAATGGGATTAGTACTTTCCATCCCAAATCCATCAACTGATCATATCGAAAACGAGGAACTGTCCAACGTACCCACATAAAAAAGAAAATGAAAGCAAATATCTTTAAAAACATCACCGCCACACCTACTAAAGGTCCCCAAGTCGCTCCTAAAGCTCCGTTTACTAAATCCATTCCAGGATAATTGTATCCTCCAAAATAGATAGTTACCATAACAGCTGAAGAAACAAACATGTTGATATACTCAGCAAACATGTAAGCACCCATTTTAAAAGCAGAATATTCTGTATTATACCCTCCAATCAATTCAGTCTCACATTCTGGTAAGTCGAAAGGCATACGGTTAGTCTCCGCGAAAGCGCACACCAAAAATATTAAAAACCCCAAAGGTTGATAAATGATATTCCAATGCCAACCATGCTGCTGTTCTGCTAATTCTTTGAAACTTAAAGTATTTGAAACCAATAACAGAGCAATAATGGATAACCCCATTGCAATTTCATAACTAATATTTTGCGAAGCACCTCGAATAGCGCCCATTAAAGAATACTTATTATTGGATGCCCAACCACCAATCATGATGCCATAAACACCCAATGAAACAACTCCAAAAATATACAAGATACCAACATTAATGTCTGTAACTTGTAATGGAATAACCCTACCAAAAAGCTCTATATTTTGTCCAAAAGGAATGACTGCAGTTCCTAAAAAAGAAACTAGTAAAGCTAAAGATGGACCAGCAATAAACAACCATTTATTGGATCCGCTCGGTATAATCTCTTCTTTAAAGAACATTTTCCCACCATCAGCTAATGGTTGTAATAAACCGAAAGGTCCGGCTCTGTTTGGGCCCACCCTGTCTTGCAGAAATGCTGCAACTTTTCGCTCAGCATAGGTTGAGTACGCCGCAACAGTTAGTGTAGCCACAAATAAAATGGTGACTAACAGTAATTTTTCAACTAAAAAAGCTATTTCCATTATAGTTTAGTGGCCCTTTCAAATTCTTCCTTATTTGCCGCCTGCAGTGTTAAATTCGTTTTTACAACGGCAGCCGGTTGTAATTCTTCGTAATGATTTGAGTTAATTACGGATTGACGAGAAACTTTTCTTGGACCTTCAATCACCCAATCATTAGTTGCTTTTTTATCGAAACGGCAAGTATTACAAATAAATTCCTCTGCTTCACCAAATTCGTCCTTTCTGGCAGTTACACGTAAAACTTCTTCTCCTTTATACCACAAAGTCACCTTTCCTGAACAAGTTGGGCAATCTCTGTGCGCTTCCACGGGTTTTGTGAACCAAACCCTGTTTTTGAAACGGAAAGTTTTATCTGTTAAAGCTCCAACGGGGCAAACATCAATTACATTTCCTGAGAAATCATTATCTACTGCCTTTTGAATATAGGTAGAAATTTCAGCATGGTCTCCTCTACCTAAAATACCATGAACACGGTTTTCTGTAATCTGATCAGCAACATAAACACAACGATAGCACAAAATACAACGCGTCATGTGTAACTGAATTTTATCTCCAATATCTATTTTTTCGAATGTTCTACGATCAAATTCATAACGAGTAGCTTCAGCACCATGTTCGTAAGCTAAATCTTGCAAGTGACATTCTCCAGCCTGATCACAAATTGGACAATCCAAAGGATGATTAATCAATAACATCTCCACTACGCCTTTTCTGGCTTCTACCACTTCAGGAGAGGTTATATTTTGAACTTCCATTCCATCCATTACATTGGTACGGCAACTTGCTATCAATTTAGGCATCGGACGAGGATCTTTTTCAGAACCTTTACTAACCTTCACTAAACAAGTACGGCATTTACCTCCACTACCTTCCAGCTTTGAGTAATAACACATTGCTGGTGGTACAATATCCCCACCTATCTGACGAGCGGCATTTAAAATGCTTGTTCCCGGATCAACTTCTATCGGAATTCCGTCTATCGTTACTTTTATTTTATCAGCCAATTTTAAAATGTTTTAAAATGTACTTTAAATATCTTCAATTATACTTCCGCTAGAACTGGCAATGGATCTGCATAATGCGCTAAGCCATAATTTTGTTCAACCGCTAATTGCGGATTGCTAACATGCCAATCAAACTCGTCTCTAAAATGACGAATCGCACTTGCTACTGGCCAAGCTGCAGCATCGCCTAATGGACAAATCGTGTTTCCTTCAATTTTCTTAGCAACATCTACTAATAGATCCATGTCGCTCATTTTACCATGACCATATTCTAAACGGTGTAAAACTTTTTCCATCCATCCAGTTCCTTCGCGACAAGGCGAACATTGTCCGCAAGATTCGTGATGATAGAAACGGGCAAAATTCCAAGTATTTCTTACAATACACTGGTCTTCATCATAAGCTATAAAACCACCAGAACCTAACATGCTTCCTGTTTCAAAGCCTCCATCAGAAAGAGATTCGTAAGACATTAATCTTTTCTCTCCGTTGACGGTATTCAATATCAAATTAGCAGGTAAAATGGGTACAGAAGAACCACCTGCAACAACTGCTTTTAGTTTCTTTCCATTTGCAATTCCACCGCAATATTCATCTGAGTAAATAAAATCTTCTACCGTTACCCCTAACTCAATCTCATAAACTCCAGGTTTGTTAATATTTCCTGAAGCAGAAATTAACTTAGTTCCTGTAGAACGCCCAATTCCAATTTTAGCATATTCTTCACCACCATCGTTAATGATTGGAACAACTGCTGCAATAGATTCAACATTGTTAACTACTGTTGGACAACCGTATAAGCCTGCAATAGCTGGAAAAGGAGGTTTGATTCTTGGATTTCCTCGTTTTCCTTCTAAAGATTCAAGCAAAGCAGTTTCTTCTCCACAAATATAAGCCCCGCCTCCGGGCTGAACGTATAACTCTAAATCATAACCAGAACCTAAAATATTCTGACCTAAAAAACCAGCAGCTTTTGCTTCTTCAATTGCTTTTTCTAATATTCTAATTTGAGGCATCATCTCGCCTCTAACATATATATAACTGGTATTTGCTCCTAAAGCATAACTAGCCACAATCATTCCTTCAATTAAAGCATGAGGAATATGTGTCATTAAGTAACGATCTTTAAAAGTCCCTGGCTCAGATTCATCTGCATTACAAACCAAATAACGGGCAACACCTTCTGGTTTAGCCAAAAAGCTCCATTTCATCCCGGTAGGAAAACCTGCTCCACCACGTCCGCGTAAACCAGACTTCTTTACTTCCTCTACCACATCATCTGTTGACATGGTTTTAATCGCTTTTTCAACAGCTTTATAGCCACCTTTTTCACGGTAAACTTTTAAGGTGTTGATTCCTGGTACGTTAATATGTTCTAATAGTAATTTGCGACCCATTCTTTTTTAGATTTGAGATGTGAGTATTGAGCATTGAGATTTATAAAACCTCGTATCCAAAACCTCAATCTTTAGTGTCATATTATTTTTTGGATATGTTATTAAGACATTTAGAATAATCTTAATACACATATCGCTATACTCAATTCTTCCTTTTTAAATCTTCTATCAATTGATCCACAGATTCTTTTGTTAAATTCTCATGAAAAGTATATTCAGGACCGATTTGTAGAACTGGCGCATAACCGCAAGCAGCTAAACATTCTACTCCGCGATAGCTGAATAAACCATCCGCAGTCACTTCTCCTTCTTTTACTCCTAGCTTTTCACCAATATAATCAGCTATTTTTTCGGCGCCAACTATATTACAAGGCCCAGTACGGCATATTTCTAATACAAATTTACCTTGAGGTCTTAAGAAGAACATCGTATAAAATGTTGCTACTTCATACACTTCGATGGCTTGGATATCCAAAAACTCAGCAACTTTATCCATTGCCTCTGGGCTAACCCAACCATAAACCGCCTGCACTTCATGTAAAATTGGTAACAAAGCTGATTTCTGCTTCCCATCAGGATAGCGACCAACAATATCACCGAATTTATTTAATAAATCCGCAGAGAAATTAACCTCTTGCTTTTCTTCTACTCTAAGCATCTAACTCTCCTGCTATTACGTTCAAACTAGACATATTTATAATGGCATCAGACAATAACATCCCACGACTCATTGGTGCATACATCTGATAATTGATGAAACTTGGACGACGGAAATGTAAACGATAAGGAGTTCTTCCTCCATCATTGATTAAATAAAATCCTAACTCCCCGTTACCGCCTTCAACAGCATGATAAACTTCGGTTTTAGGCGTATCCACCTCGCCCATCACAATTTTAAAGTGATAGATTAAGGCTTCCATATTATTATAAACTTGTTCTTTCGGAGGTAAATAGAACTCAGGAACATCCGCATGGAAAACACCTTTAGGTTCTTTTTTCAATTTCTCCATGGCTTGCTCAATAATTCTTAAGCTCTGCCACATTTCTTCATTACGTAAAATGAAGCGGTCATAAACGTCACCAGTTGTTCCTACGGGAATTTCAAAGTCGAAATCTTGATAAGAAGAATAAGGTTCATTTACACGCACATCATAATCAACACCTGTTGCTCTTAAAATTGGACCGCTCCAGCTATAATTCATAGCAGTTTCGGGATCAACAGCACCAACGCCTGATGTACGTTCTATAAATATTCTATTTCTGTTAAAAAGAGTTTCAAACTCCTTCAAAATAGGAGGAAATTTTGCTAAAAACTTCTCAATCTTAGCGAAGGCAATATCATTAAAATCTCTTTCGAAACCACCAATTCTACCGATATTTGTTGTTAATCGAGCGCCACATATTTCTTCAAAAATCTCATAAATATGTTCTCGTTCTTCCATTAAGTATAAGAAACCAGAAAAAGCTCCGGTATCTACTCCTAAAATTCCATTACAGATTAAGTGATCGGTAATACGACTCAACTCCATTACAATTACACGCAAATAATCTACTCTTTTAGGCATTTCAACACCTAATAGTTTTTCTACTGTCATGTGCCAGCCCATGTTATTGATAGGGGACGAACAGTAGTTCAATCGATCTGTTAATGGCGTGATTTGGTAAAATGGACGATGTTCAGCAATTTTTTCAAATGCTCTATGGATATAACCAATGGTAGAAACCCCACTCACAATCCGCTCGCCATCCATTTGTAACACATTTTGGAATACACCGTGTGTTGCTGGATGGGTTGGCCCAAGGTTTAAAGTCGTTAAATCTCCTTGCGGATCATTATCTGTATAAACCGGACGATTTGGCGTGATTTCTGTTATAAAATTGCTCATTTATGATACTTAACGTCCAAAGAAAAAATCTTTTTTATCTACTCTATTCGGGTCTTCCAAAGCATATTCTTTACGCATCGGGAAAACCGTCATGTCATCCACATTTAAAATCCTTACTAAATTAGGATGACCTGAAAATTGAATTCCATAGAAATCAAACGTTTCTCGCTCCATCCAATTAGCACCTTCCCAAAGAGAAGTTGCTGTAGGGACTGTTGGATTAGAAACAGGAACAAAAACTTTGATTCTTACTCTCACATTGTTTACAAAGCTATGTAAATGATAAACTACCGCTAAGGCTTTTTCCTTCTCAGGATAATGAACAGCAGTTATGTCAGTCAGGAAATTAAATTTCAATATTGAATCGTTCTTCAAAAGACCTAAAACTTCGTGAATATCTTCTACTGCAACTTCAAAAGTCAGCAGTCCAAAAGGCTCTGAAAGAGAAGTGATTTTCTCTCCGAATTGAGTGCTTAATTTCTCTATAAGCTGTTGATTTGATATCTTACCCATTACTGGATTCCGTATTTTGCTAATAATTGTGTGTATTCAGGAGAATCTCTTCTTCTTAAGGATTCGCTTCTTACCAAATCCTGAATTTTATTAAATCCATTGATGATGGCTTCTGGCCTTGGAGGACAGCCTGGCACATAAACATCTACTGGAATGATTTCATCAATACCCTGTAAAACAGAATAGGTATCAAAAATACCGCCGCTTGAAGCGCAAGCGCCTACAGCAATTACCCAACGAGGCTCGGCCATCTGGATATAAACTTGTTTTAAAACAGGCGCCATTTTTTTTGCGATGGTTCCCATCACCATGAGTAAATCTGCCTGACGTGGAGAGAACGATGGACGTTCTGCGCCAAAACGGGCAAAATCATAATGCGAACCCATGGTTGCCATAAATTCGATTCCACAACATGAAGTTGCAAAAGGTAAAGGCCATAAAGAATTTGCTCTAGCCATCCCAATCACTTTATCTAAAGAAGTGGCGAAAAAACCAGCTCCTTCTACTCCTGCTGGAGCCTCTGCTATACTAATATCACTCATAAATTAATGTCCTTTAATGATAAAACTAAAAAGGCCTGCTGATGTTTCAGAAAGCCTCAAATTTATATCAAAATATCCCCTTTCAGCGTCATCGATTATTATTTAGAATAATTCTAAGATTAATCCCATTCTAAAGCTTTTTTCTTCACCACATAAATGAAACCCAATAAGAGCGTTCCCATAAAGATAAACATCTCTATTAAGCCATTTAATCCAAATTCTCTAAAGTTAACCGCCCAAGGGTACATAAAAATCACCTCTACATCAAACAATACGAAGACAATTGCTACTACAAAATATTTGATAGAAAAAGGCTGACGAGCATTACCTATTACTTCAATACCAGACTCAAAAGCAGTTAATTTTACATCGGTAGTTTTTCTTTTTGGCCCAATCATGTGGGTTAAAATCATGGTAAAGGTCACAAAACCTAATGCGACAATCAATTGCAAAATAATGGGTAAATAATTAATAGGGGTACTAACAGCTTCCATATTTAAATCTCTTGCGGCAAATATAGTGTAAACCATACAATATGTAAAATTGAATTCTTGTTTTGATGATTTATCTTCTTCATCATTAAGCACTCTGCTATGTTTTGTACACAATTTTTTATTTCAACCTAGGGTTTGAAACCCTAAAATTAGTTTTCCTAATAGAGTTGGGGCATTGGATCTGGAGGCGCTGGTTTGTGTGGATCAAAAATTGCTACTCCCACTCTAGAATCTGCACAGCCATAATAAAGAAACCACTTTTTCTCGAAATACACTAATCCTTCAATAAATACAGTTCCATCTACATATTGTCCACTTTTCTCAAATGGTTCCATTGGTCTCAGAAATGGGATATCTAGTCGATCAATTACTTTCGTAGGGTCATTCCTAGAGAATAAAACTTGGCCCGCACAATAGGAATTTCCATTAAAACGCTTGTCACCACCATCTCCAGGATGATTTTTACCATTATAAAATAAGATAATTCCCTTGTCGGTCATAATTGCAGGTGGTCCACACTCAGTAAGATCACTGTCAAAATAACCTTTACGTGGTGAAATTAGCTGCTTAAGTTCTCCTTTTGAATCTAGTACAGGACTCCAATCAATAAGATTTGAAGACGTTGCAGCAAAAACATGCAACTCACCCCAATACATCCAGAATTTTCCATTAATCTTCGCAATAATCTGACGATTATCTTTCAATTTAGTTACTATGGAAGCTGATTTATGCGGAATGTTAAAATATTTCCCATTGTATGCTTTTCTAAATATTGGACCATGTTTTACCCAAGTAATCAAATCCTTTGAGGTTGCAACCCCGAGGCGAGGAACTTCACGATTCCACTGTGTGTAGAACATTACATAGGTTCCGTTTTCTGTTACTGCTACCCTTGGATCCTCACATCCTCCAGGCCATTCAAATGCTTTCTGACTATCATTTTTTGGAAATAGAACCGGCTTGATCTTTCTGTTAAAACTAAGACCATCTTTACTTTCTGCATAACCAATTCTGGAAGTGCGTGTTCCAATCTCTACACCGGTTTTATCTTCGGCCCTGTAAAGAACTACGATTTTACCATCTTTAACAACGGAGGCAGGATTAAATGTATAGTTCGCTTCCCATCGCACTTCCTTATTTGACATCGGATCTAAGAATTTTGTGTTTGGATCAGGTGAAATAATAGGATTGATATTGTGCGGTCTCACAAATCCACCAAAAGCCCAATTTGGAAGAACATTCTGACCCTTAGTTTGGGCAACTGAAAAATTAAATGTTAGAAAACAGGTGAAAATTATTGCTGCTTCAAGAAGTCTCTTTTTCATAAACTATTTATTTTTAGGCTCTATGTTTGGTTTGAAGGAATCTTTTTGTAAAACTTTTTAAAAACTTATTGACAATTGCAGAAAATAAAATCGATTCTACAAAAAAATTTTAAAAATTATACTAATAGTGTAAAGAATCTTTCACTTCAGCTAAATTCAGTGTGTCGCTTTACATCATTTATAACCTAAAAAGAAAATTACAGCGTAACAAATAATTGGCAAAAAGTAAGGCTTAACTATATCACAATTCGATTATTTCTCTAATATTAAAGGGATAAGCCTATTTAACACTTTCAATTTTATACCTATGATGGCTACGGTTACTGCTTTAACAGAAGATGATACGAAAATGAAATGGACTAAACTGTTAGATTATTTCTCAATTAATTTTAGTTTTTTGAAATACGGAATAATGACATAGAATGAAAATTATTCTTCGGATATGTTTCAGGTAAGTGATTATAAACCAGTTTAGAAAACACAAAATCATCATACAAAAGGATTTAATTTATTATCTTCTTAAAATTAAATATCCCTTATTCAATTTCTTTTGGCTATTGGGTTCGGTATATATCAAATAATAATAGACTCCGTCTACCAAATCTACATTTGAGTTGGTTAAAATACCGACATTCGCTACGCCTTTAAAAGATTTGTCTTCATTATTATAACCCTTTACTCTATAAACTTCATTTCCCCAACGGTTAAATATGACCACCTCATTATTTGGATATTTGCTGATGTTATAAATCACAAATTTCTCGTTCCCTTGTCCATCTCCGTTTGGAGAAACTAAAGGATCAGGACTGATATCTGGATTTTCTTCTGGTCCGGTTGGTAATGTTATTGGATAAACATCATCTATAGTAATCAAAGATCCAGTTCCTATCAAAACAAAAGCTGTTGAGGTTTTACTAATATTTACTATTGCTTGCTCACCTGGATCCTGCAAAGCATCATTTATAGCGTATAAATTAAATTTCTGAGTCGTAGTATCTTGTCCTGCAGGTATAGTGATGGTTAGGTAATTTCCAGTTAAGCTATAGTCTAAATTATTTTGTGCAGTACCATTAAAAACTAAATTTATAGTCACATCTTCTAATATGGACTCTGTTAGTGTAGCGGTAATATCTATACCTTGACCCTCAGAAATAGTGGCTAATGTAGGTTTTAAGTTTACTGTTACAATTGGCTGAACAATTAGCGTTACGGTTGCATTATCACATAAACCGAAAGGATCACAAGTACGATAGGTATAAGTATCAATCCCCTTAAATCCATTATTTGGTGTATATGTAAAAGTACCATCTGATTTAAAAAATATTACACCATGCGCTGGCTGAGTGATTATAGAATAAACCAATGGATCATTTTCTGGATCATAATCATTGGCAGTTACTTTATTGACAAACGGTTTATTTCTTTCGATTATGAATCGATCGTCTTCGGCCACAGGTGGATCGTTTACCGGAGTAATCAAAATAGTTACTTTGGCGGTATCGCACAAACCAGATGGGTCACAAACTTGATAATCAAATGTAACCACGCCGTTATCATTTGGGGCTGGTGTGAAAATAAAGGTTCCATCTGCATTAAATATTAATGTTCCTTTGGCGGGTTGATTAATCAATGTGTAGGTTAATGGATCGTTTTCTGGGTCGCTATCATTAGTTGCCACGGTTTGACTTAATGGGGTATCCTCTGGAGTGGTAAAGGGATCATCGTTTGCAATTGGAGGATCATTAACACCTAAAACAGTAATGGTTACGGTTGCATAGTCTGATTCCAAATTACCGTCAGAAACCTTATAAACAAATTTCTCAACCCCATTAAAGTTTAATTTTGGAGTATAAACGAACGAACCTTCATTAGACAAACTAACTCTACCATTTAAAGTATTAAAATTAGTACGGTTGTCTATCGTACTTCCTTTGGTTCCATTTGGGGCACCAACGGAAGATAACTCTACTTTAATCTGATCTTCATCAGGATCAGCATCATTAATGATTACACCTGGAGTATTGATGGTTATTGGGGTGTCTTCCAAAGTTTGATAAGTATCATTATCTGCATTTGGCGCACAATTTCCAGAAAGAACATCTGCAATTAAGGAAAGCGAACAACCATTTGCATCTATCACTTTAAAGCTGTGTTTACCCGCAGCTAAAAAATTAATACTGCCGTTTCCAGGGATTTCCTTACTATCCCAAAAATATTGATAAGGACTTATTCCGCCAGTAATCAAAGGTAATATGCTCCCATCTCTTGAAAACTTACAGGTCGTTTTAGTAATTTTTAATGTTCCCGCGAGTGGTTTAGGTTGAGTAATGGTAAATGTTTTTTGCAAAGTACAACCATAATCATCTTTTGCTGTATAAGAATAGGTTCCTGGTTTCAGGTTATTGATTTGCGTTCCATTTTGTCCGTTACTCCAAATAACACTATAAGGTACTTGACCGCCAATTAGTTGTAACTGAATACTACCATCTCCAGCCCCAAAACATTTAACCTGATTGACAATATCTGTGATTTGAAGCGGTTGTAAAGGAGCAATCGTAACACTGATTTGCGCAGTACATCCAGATGCATCAGTTACATTCAAACGGTAAATACCGCCTGCTAAACCACTTAAATCTTCTGTTTGCTTTCCATTATTCCATAAATAAGTATAGGGTGATGTCCCCCCTTTAACCGTTACATTAATTTTACCAATTTGATTTCCATAACACACATTATTTACATGGGTTTCTGTCAATTTCAAAGGTGATGTAGGCTGTATAATGCTAATACTCTTTTGAATTTGACATCCACTTGCATCAGTTATCGTAACGGTATAAACACCCGCATGCAAGTTATTTCGATCTTTTACATCAGTCCCATTATTCCATAAATAGGTATAAGGAGCAGTTCCTCCAATCGTTGTGATATTTATACTACCAGATGCATCTCCAAAACATGAAACATTTTTTAGCGTTTCTTGGATTGTAAGTGGCGCAGCCGGCTGAATAATCGTGGCATTCGCCGTTTTTGTACAGCCGTTGGCATCTTTTAATGTGAAAGTGTAGGCTCCTGCGGTGAGGTTGGCAAATATATTGGATGTCTGGAATGTCGCTCCGTCTTTGCTGTATTGATACGTTCCTGCTCCGCCTGATGCTGTTAAGGTTAAACTCGTTGTCCCGCTGTTGCAAAGTATATTGGTATGGGATTCCGTTAAACTTAATGCGGTGGGTTCGGTAATCGTAGCATTCGCCGTTTTTGTACAGCCGTTGGCATCTTTTAATGTGAAAGTGTAGGCTCCTGCGGTGAGGTTACTGAATGTTGCAGAGGTCTGGAATGTCGTTCCGTCTTTGCTGTATTGATACGTTCCTGCTCCGCCTGATGCTGTTAAGGTTAAACTCGTTGTCCCGCTGTTGCAAAGT
>JAHJVW010000014.1 GCA_018828585.1 Bacteroidota bacterium | reverse complement strand
ATTTTTTTAATAGATCAAGTATGATGATGGTGCCTTTTCTGGATATCTCCATCTGATCTTGAAAGGAAATATCTTTTCCGTACTCTAAAGGCATATCAAATTCTTCGATATCAAAACTTAATAATATCATACCCACTATTTCATGTTTGTTGACCTAATGATATAATTTGGACGGCCTTTTACCTGCATAAACATTTTTCCCAAATATATACCCAAAATTCCCAATATGATTAATTGAAGACCTCCAAAGAAAACAATGGTAATCACTATTGAAGCCCAACCAGAAACTTCTGTTCCATTATAAAAGGAAAAAATTACATAGGGAATATAGAGTAAAGAAAGCATTGAAAAAATAAACCCCAAGTAAATAGCCATATTTAATGGTTTTATACTTAATGATGTGATTCCATGGATGGCAAGGCTTTTCATTTTTTTAAAGTCGTACTTGCTGTCGCCTGAAAACCTATTATCAGGAAAATACTTAATGGCATATTGTTTAAATCCTATCAATTTCACTAATCCTCTTACAAAAGGATCGTTTTCTGTAAACTGCTTAAATACATCTACCACTGTTCTATCCATCAATCTAAAATCGGCACTGCCCTCTTCAATTTCAACATCGGATATAGAATTCAAAAATTTATAAAACAGTTTTGAGGATTTTGCCTTCCTTACAGAAATAGTTTTATCAAACTGTCTTAACGTATATACAATATCGTAACCCTCTTCCCATTTCTGTAACATTTCTATCAAAAGTTCGGGCGGATGCTGCAAATCTGCATCTAAACTAATCACACAAGATCCTCTAGCTTCATTTAAGCCTGCCTTTAATGCCGCTTGATGCCCAAAATTTTTCGAGAACTCTATAAAATATAGGTTTTGCTTTATAGATGTCAGGTTCTTTATTGTTTCTAAGGTATGATCTGTACTTCCATCATCTACCATAATTAGTTCGAAATTATACGGTAGATTTTTAAAAATCTCTTCAATCCTACCTACAATTTCTTTAATATTTTCTTCCTCATTATATGCAGGAATAACGATGGAGATTAATTTATTCATGATCTTGTTTTAAGGAAAAGTTTTTAAAATCAACAAATATCATCTGATAGGTAATTACAAACCATACTATTACACAGGGTAGTGCTTTAAACCCGTATGGCTGAATCCAGTGGTGAAGAACATAACTGGGGAAAAGATCTGATGGAGATAAACTGGTGACTATAAACGCAAATATAAATACAATGAGTACCCATATTTTTTTTGTGTTTTGATATTGGACTATAAACCACAGCGAAACACCAGTAAAGGCGATGATGTAGGTTGGTGATTCGGAACCACTACTGTAAATCACCACAAAAATAAGAGTAGAGGCTAACATCAGCAATCTAAAGCAGTGGTGCTTATATTGACTAACCCTTAGATAGGGTATGAAAAATAAAATTAAACCCGGTATTAAAAACAAAAGATTGGGGATATCTGGGTTTTTAAAAATTCTTCTGAACATTCCCATAAAAGAGACATCTTGATAATCACTATGAAGATTCAAAGTGTTTTTCGTGACTAAAGACTGATACCACTCTAAATAGGCATGATAAGTAAACTGAGTAGAGGAAAAAAGTATGGGCGCTACCAACAAAACAATAGTAATGAGGATGCCATAAATGATAAGATGTATTTTTCTTTTAGAAAAGATAAAAAAAGCCAGACCAACAACTCCATACAATTTGATTAAAGTACCCAACACTATTGCAAAAGCCGATTTAAATTCCTCTTGTTTAATCATATAACTGAAGGAAAGCAACATCAAACCTGTTAAACCCACATTAAATTGACACATCAACATCGAACATAATGCTTCATGAGCAACCAATATGGCTAGTAAACCTTGTGCCTTTTTAGGTATAGGAAGTGAAAAAATTCCATAGCATAATAATATTCCATTAAAAGTATTCCAAAACATAAAGCCTAGCAAATCTGGCATCAGGGCGAATGGCGCAATCAACAATGAAAAAATAGGTCCGTAATGGTTTGTGTCTAGATGTTCTAAAGGGTATTTATCATATAAGGATACTTGATGAAGTAAATGATAAAATGAGTATTTGTAGATCTTATAATTGTTGTAATTCCCTGTGAAATATTGCTTACAACTTGTAATAACTGCAATAGCTATGTATAGATAATAAACAAAGTGCTTTTTATAATAGTGTAGCTTTATATAATTAATCAGCTTATTCAAAATAGTTAAAAATTAAAAACATAAATAGCTACATAAATAACGTGACACATTAGTTTTCTAGTTAAATTTAAAAAATGGTTAATTATTTTAAGAGACTACAATCTAAAAAACTTGTAAAATTAAAATAGGAATTCCAAATTTGATTTAAACCTATATCTGTATAATTCATATATAATTTTGTAATTAATTACAAACAAGACAGTTCATTTTAAGAATAGTCCTATATGAAAAAATAATTTTAACTGTTCAATTTATTATTCGTGAGATAGGATAGAATGAAAAAAAACATTACTGAAAATATTTTTTTTGCTAATGTGATTTGGTTAAAAGTCGTTTGCATAAAAGCAACATGTCAATTTGTTTTTTTTTGTGTCTTATTTGAGCTTCTACATTAATATACGGTACTTTATGAGTCTGGCAATAAATTGATAAGGAACCATCATCCTTTGCGTATTTACTTTGTAAAACGACATTTTGCTTTTGTGCTTTAAAAAAAGTGAAGTCTGATTCTTTAGTAACTAGGAAAAAGTCGTCAGGGTCTTGTGACTTACTCATATAAATCATTGATGCGTTTGCAGTGTTTTTATAAGAATTTACGGAAAAGTGGTCGTCTGTATTATTGTGTATGGCTATAATATATTTAGAGGAACTTTTAATCGCTACAATTTTTAGAACCGCATCCGCAAAAGATTTTATTTTCGTTATAAGCTTTAAAGGGTATGATTTATTATATTTTTTTAATGTTTTGATTATACCTTTTTTAGAGAAAATCCTGTTCGGGTCAAAATAATAGTTTTTGTTATTGTAAATATATTTTAAAAGTCTGCTGCCATTTTGCATGAGTTCATATAATGCAAAAGGTGATGATGAATGAGGCAGTGCTAAAGATGCTGCAATACAAGTATTTTCATTGCCATGTAAAGCTATTAGTTTTGCGATCGCATATTTATTTTGGTAAATCCGGATTGAGCACTTTGCACTTCCTAAATTGCAAAATTCTATTCTCTTTTGGTGGATTGGTAGTAAGTATAAACTCAAAGAATGGAAAGCAACATAGTAATGTAAAACTAGTTATTGAAAGACCAATTATTTCAATTGTACCAAGTTGTAATTTCATCGTGGAATCATCTTTAGGATTACAAATAAAATATTTTTAGCTTATTATCTGGCGTCATTAACAGTACTTTCCGGTTTCAAAAAAAAAACAATAGCCCATGCAACTTAGAGGCGGATCCCGCTAGCAAAAAGACTATATGAGTTTCCATTTTGTTTTCTAAAAAAAGCAATGGATTTTCAATTCATCACATTCATTTTAATAATTAGGAAAATTCAAAAATCCCGAATCTACTATCTCAGAATTTCCATTTCTCGAATGTTGTTTACTTGTTATAATTAAAATGTAGGATGGGTAAATATTATGCTTTAACTAATTGTTATTAAACTTCAATTGATTTTGAGCTATCATTTTTGTTAGTTAAATACCCTACGGAAGCTATTATCACAATAAAAAATAAAATATTTACAATAGTGATAGAAACGCCCATTCCTCCATCTTTTGGCTGCTGTATCAATAAATCACCTAAAGAAGCACCAATTGGTCTGGTAACAATAAATGCTATCCAAAAGGCCAAAACTCCATTTATTATTTTAAAATAGTTTAAAGCACCAGCTAAAATAAAAATTGAAACAAAAAGAATTAAGGAATTTAAATATCCAAAATTAAGGTATTCTGATACCGTGTCTCCAATTCCAGTACCTAAAGCAAATGTTGTCAAAACGATTACCCAATAAAAAATTTCTCTGCTATCATTATTTATAGAGTGAATAGATAGAGAACGTTCTTTTTTATACCAAAAATAGAATACCAATCCCATGGCTATGGTAAAAACTATATCTAATATAAGTAAAGAGACATTTAATTGATCAACTAAAAAATCCGTGATTAGTGTGCCTTCAATGCTCATCATTACAATTAATAGCCAATAAGATGGTGGATAATATTTCTTCTGCTTAAAATTCCAAAAAAAGACTCCTATGGTGATTACCCCCATCAAAATGGTAGTTAATATTAAGCCTAGATTTAAATTTACCGAAACATAATCAGCAGCTGTTTCGCCAACCGTTGTAGAAAATATTTTTATTATCCAAAATAATAAACCTAAGCTTGCAACTCTATTGATTAATTCTTTTTTCATGACGATATAGCTTTAATTTTTTATGTAATTAATTAGATTCAAAATAATGATCAATTCTGTTTTAATTTTGAGCTTTATATGATTTTATAATTTACAACAGGAATACTTTATCAGATAATCAGAAAAAATTTGAATCATCCGTTTTTCATTTCTCATTTATTTTAATGATCATAAAATCAAATACTATTTACCTAACAATCAAGCCAAAAAAAAGGATTCCGAGACGAACAAGTTTATCCATACCATTACCGTGGTGGAGATGGCTTAAGCGACGTTGTTAAATTTAAAGAATTGGTGAATAAAAGTGACTCAGCTACTGAAGTTGTTCAGTTGAACTGGTATCCAGCAATGAAGTAATAACAGGTTATTATTAACAAAAATGGCACTGAAATCAGCGCCATTTTTGTTTGTGTATTATTGATGATTAAGGCCAAATACCCATATTCATGTAAGAAATTGCAATTTTATCTACTGCCCCTACAAAAGCTGCAGTTCTTAGACTATCGATTCCTTTAGTCATTTTGATTTCTCTAATCTCGTGATAAGAACGAATCATCGTATCTTCTAAACCAGAATTTACCAACTCTAATTCAGTAGCTCCTTTTGCAACTAATAACCTTTGTTCTAGAGATAATGTTGTTCCTGTTGTACTTTCGATTAAATTCATGATGTTGATATTTGAATTTTCATCATAACGACGTCCCATTCTACCAAATGCAACGTGGGAAAGATTTTTCAACCACTCAAAGTAAGATACTGTTACTCCACCAGCATTAGCATACATATCAGGAATAATAATTCCACCCTGCTTAATAAATTCTGCTGCTGCTGCTGGGGTTGTTGGACCATTTGCACCTTCAGCAATTATTTTAGCTTTAATATTTGCAATATTAGCTTCTGTAATTTGATTTTCTAAGGCCGCTGGAACCAAAACATCACAATCTTGCTCAAGCCCTTCTGAAGAATTTTTAAATTCTTTCTTAGCTTTTGCATAGCCCAAAATTGAGCCCGTTGATTTACGATGGTTAAATACTTCATCTAGATCTAAACCATCAGGATTATAAATTGCACCTTCATACTCGCAGAAACCTACAATGATAGCCCCAAACTCAATTAAGAATTTTGCGGTGTGGTAACCTACGTTACCTAAACCTTGTACAATTACTTTTTTGCCCGCTAATCCGGGTGTTAAACCCAATGCTTTCATATCCTCAGCAACAGAAACACATTCTCTTACTGCATAAGCTACTCCACGTCCCGTTGCTTCTCTTCTACCTGCAATTCCATGTAATGCAATAGGTTTTCCTGTTACACAACCTAGCGCATCTAATTGACCAGGATTCATGGTTAAATAAGTATCGGCAATCCAAGACATTTCACGTTCACCTGATCCATAATCAGGGGCAGGAACATCAATTCCGGGGCCTATAAAATTCTTTTTGATGAGTTCTACAGTATAACGACGAGTAATATTCTCTAACTCGGCAACTGTATAATCTTTTGGATTGATTTTGATCCCCCCTTTTGCTCCCCCAAAAGGTACGTTCACAATCGCACACTTGTAAGTCATTAGCGCTGCTAATGCCATTACTTCATCTTCATTTACCATTTCGCTGTAGCGGATACCTCCTTTTGTTGGCGACATGTGATGTGAGTGTTCTACTCTCCAAGCATGAATAATTTCGAAACTGTTTCCTCTACGAATAGGGAATTGAAAACGATAGACACTATTACATGCTTTAATTTGATTTAATAAACCTTTATCATGGTTAGTGTATTGTGCTGCTTGATCTACAAAAGAACATACATCATCGTAAAAATGTGGTGCTTGTGTTAATAAAATATCATTTGCATGAGCCATATAAATATGATTTTAAATTATAATTGGTATTGAATTTTGGTGCAAAGTTGACATAAAAAAAATCAATTTTGCAAACAAAAAAAGTTAGTGTTTTAACTACACCTGCTTTTTTTTGGTTAAAATCAAGGTTTAAATTATTTAAACCTATTATTTGACCTATTTTCCTTTTTCGAATTTTTTTAATCTTTTATCTATAGTAAAAAGATAAACGATAAATGCAAAGAAAAGAACCAGCATAACTGCTACAACGACGTAAATTTTACCAGAGCTTCTTAACTCGTCAGCCATTTCAACATTGCCTTGCGCAAATACTGAAATGGATAAAATCAAAAGGCTAAATAATGAAACTACTTTCTTCATTTTAAGATTATTTGTTTGCAATAATACCAGTAAACCGAATATGATAGAAGACTATCTAAACGGTAAAAAATATTATTAAATGATTTGATTTTGTTTGTTCTCTATTAATCTAATTCGGTATCTAATGGTCATGATCCAAACAGAAATCAATATCCATCCGATGACAGCTGGGTAAAATACCAGCCGCATATTACTATCTAAGTCATACGATCCAAAACCTGGGTTTCCTCCGTTACCTGGGTGCAACGAATCCGTCAATCGTGGTAATACAAAAATTAAAACTACCATTACTGGATAAGCAAAAATATTATATATCGCAGATATTTTAGCTCTTTTTTGTTCCTCATCAATTGACCCACGTAGAACGATATAGGCTAAATACATTAATGTTGCGATAGCTGCGCTGTTTAGTTTCGGATCATTCGGCCAAAAATCTCCCCAAGTAAAATTAGCCCAAATCATCCCGGTTGCTAGTCCAACAAATGAGAATACAATTCCCGTATTTACACATTCTACAGCTATTAAATCGTGATTTTCATTATTTGAGTTCAGGTATTTAATGCTATAAACAACTGAAACAGTATAAATAACAATCATAGAGAACCACATAGGTACATGAAAGTATAAATTTCTAATACTCTCATGCAAAATAGGAAGCTTAGGTACTGGTATCAGCAAGCCGCCAATTACAGTATACAAAATCAATATGCTTCCTAAAATTTTCCACCAATTTTTATGCATCATTTTTGATCTTTTTAATCTCGCCAAAGGTAAGGAAATAGTAATAAAGATGTGGCTACAACAATTAAATTTATAGCTCCTAATACACCAATTTCATTCAACGAAACCGACCTATCTAAGCCATCCATGGCATTTTTAGAAAGTTTGATCAAGAGCATTAATAATGGGATAATCACAGGAAAACTTAAAATAGCCATTAAGGTTGCATTGTTACCAGCTTTCGATGCAATGGCAGAGATCATGGTGAAGACAGTGGAAAAGCTAATTGCACCAATAATTACGGACAGAAAATAAAGTCCCTCATCACCAACTTCATTTTTAAAGACAATACTATAAAAAACAAGCGCAATAACTGCCATTAAAATCATTAATAAAATATTATAGATAATTTTAGCTAAGATAATGGCTTGCGGACTTGCTATTTGATAGTAATAAAGTAACCTTCCCCTACTCTCTTGCATAAAACTTTTTGCTATCGCATTGATTGCTGCAAAAAGCATAATGATCCAAAATAAAGCATTCCAAACTAAAGGTGGGGTGGTTCTAAAAGATAAGTAACAAACAAAAACGGTTGAAATAACATAAAGCAGAATCCCATTTAAAGCATATTTTGAACGCCATTCTAATAGAATTTCCTTTTTTAATAGATATTTAACTTGTGAAACCAGATTCATTCAAGGCAAAATTAACAAAGCATTGGAAATACAAAATAAAACTCGTTAGAAAATTAAAATCAGATAGCCAATACTTTGCTAATAACCCTATGCAAATCACCAGGTACAAAAGGCTTAGCTAATACATCATTCATTCCTGCATTAATTGCAGCTTGTTTATCTTCCTCTAATACTGCAGCAGATAAGGAGATGATTTTTACCTCTTTTTTCTTGCCTTTAAATTCGGTTCTGATTTTCTTTGTCGTTTCGTAACCTCCCATATCTGGCATGTGCGTATCCATCAATATCACGTCGAAGTCTCTTTGGTTTAACCTTTCCAATACTTTCAATCCTGTATCTACCGTTTCGGTGTCAATTTCCCAGCTTTTTAAAATTTTATTTAGCATAAACTGACTCACCAAATTGTCTTCAGCTACCAATACACTAATTCCTTTTAAAGAAGATAGTTTGGTATTGAAATTAATAACAAAGTTTGATAAAGAATTTTCTATTTTGAATTTATTGGTAAAAGTAAATGTGCTGCCTTTGCCTAAATCACTGGTTACTTTTATGTTTCCTCCTTTTAGTTCGGCTAATTTTTTAACAATCGTTAAACCAAGACCAGTTCCTCCATATTTACTAGTGGTATCATCCTCAGCTTGTTCGTAGGATTCGAAAATACGCTCCATCCCTTTTGCCGAGATTCCAATACCCGAATCTATAACAGAAAAACTAATATCAACAGCATCTGATTGTTGATTTTTAGCAATAACCTTTAAAGTAACCTGGCCATTTTCGGTGAACTTAATGGCATTTCCTAAGAGGTTCATCAAGATTTGATTTAACCTTAATCCATCTGCTACTATATAATTTGGAACATTGCTATCGATGTCTAAAACTAGTTTGATTAGCTTCTCATCCGCTTTGAAGCGTAAAATATCTGTAACTGATTTTAATAACTCTTTAATATTGATTTCTTTTCGAACAATTGAAAATTTCCCTGATTCTATTTTGGATATATCTAGAATATCATTAACAACGCCTAATAAAGATTGAGAAGAGGTTTCTAATAACCTGATCATCTCTTTTTGTTGTGGATCTAAAGGCGTATTACCTAGTAAATTTGAAATACCAATAATTCCATTAATTGGGGTTCTTAACTCGTGACTCATATTTGCTAAAAAGACTTCTTTTACTTTTTTAGCATTGATGGCTTCGTTTTTTGCTTTAATTAATTCAGACTCGTATTCTTTCTGTTGACTGATGTCACTAATATTAAAAAAATAAGTCCCTGATTTAGATGCAACACGACATTTTACCCAAACAACTTCATTGTGGAAGTCTTTGATTCTGGCTTCTAAAGTTCCAGATGATTGATCATTTTTAAAAATTACTATCAAGTCAGAAAGAAATTTATCTCTATCCTCTTTAATCACAAAATCACCGATTTTTTTCTCTAAAAACTCAGAGGGCTTGTATCCCAAAATCTCTTCAACAGAGGGACTCACCATTAAAATTCGGTAAGATTTTGAATCAACAGAACAAATAATATCGGCTGAATTGTTTACTACGACGGCAAAATTTGCTAATTCTTCATTCTTTTGTTGAACTTCTGCTTGTGCTTTTGCCAATTGTACAAAAGCATCTACCTTTGCTGCGGTGACATAAGGATCTAAAGGTTTATAGAGGTAATCAACAGCCCCAGAAGTTAAACCTTTAACTGCATACTTAGTTTCTTTAGAGATTGCAGTAACAAAAATTACCAATATATCCTTAGTTCTTGGATTTGATTTCAACATCTCCACCAATTCAAAACCATCAATTTCGGGCATTTGAACATCAATTAAGGCAATTGATATGTTATTTTCCCACGCTAATTTTAAAGCATCATTTGGCGATGTGGTGGAGATGATATTTACATCATTTCTTTGAATAAGTGCTTGAAGAGCGATGATATTTTCTTCTCGATCATCTACTATTAGTATGTTTATTTTTTGCATTTACTTTATGGAGATATTAATCAACAGAGATTCGATTTCTTTGGTGGGCATTTTTTTTATTCCAGCATTTTTTTGCACCGCTGCTAGTGGCATTATATCAACTTCCGCATCCTTAGGATCCTGAACGAAAATTTGACCTCCTCGGTTTTTTATTATTTCCATTCCTGCGGCTCCATCGCTATTAGCTCCAGAAAACAATACAGCCAATAATTTGCTTCCATATACTTCAGCAGCACTTTGCATACTTACGTCTATTGATGGTCGGCTAAATAAAATAGGCTCAGAATTATCTAAAGAAAATATTTTTTCGGACTCAATTAAAACATGATAATCAGCTGGAGCTATGTAAACAATCCCATTAATGATATTCTCTTTATCTTTTACTTCCTGAACTTTAACGCTGCTTTGGTGAGCTATTACTTCTTCAATATGTGTGTTTTTATCTTTACCCCTGTGTATGACTATCAAAATAGGAACATTAAAATTAGCCGGTAATTTTTTTATGATCCCGAAAATCACTTGAAATGAACCAGCTGAGCCTCCTAAAATGATAAATTCTGGTTTATTCATTTGATGCGTTGATAAATATTTTGCCTTGGGTCTATTAATTTTAATCTGCTTAAGATTTTTTGTGATCTTATAACTTCTTTAGAGCCTAAACATAAAAAGCCAAAAATACATAAACTATTGACTAATAACTCTATCACCTTTGTTTGCAATTCCTGATCGAAATAAATCAAAACATTTCTACAGCTCACCAACTGAAATTCATTGAAAACATGATCAGAAACAAGATTATGAACCGAAAAGAGGCAGTTTTTACGCAATTCACTATTAATAATCCCATTATTATAGTCTACCGCGAAATAATCTGAAAATGGTTTCACAAAGCCTAATTGATTATAATTTTCTGTAAAAGCTTTTAATTTCTTAATGCTATAAATTCCTTCTTTCGCCTCCTTTAGCACCTCTGAATTGATATCGGTTCCATAAAAAAATGACTTATTATACATTCTACTCTCTTTAAAGAGAATACTGAAAGAATACAACTCCTCACCTGTTGAAACTCCTGCATTCCAAATCTTAATTCTTTGATAAGAATCTAAGTATGGGATGATGTTTTTTTTGACACTTCTAAAAAATTCAGGATCACGAAACATCTCTGTCACGTTCACAGTGATTTCTTTAATTAAAAAGTCAAGAAGATTAGGTTCATTGGTTAGTTTGGTTTTAAAATCTATCAAGTCCCAATTGTGTGCTCCTAATAATCTCTCGAAACGTCTTTTTAAAGATGCTTTGCTATATTGAGAAAAATCAAACTCATAAATTTTATATACAAATTGTATGATCGTTTCTAACTCTTCAAAACTTAAATCTTTGCTATTATCGCCAAGTCTCATCTTATTTTATGAAATCCAAATTTTCACTAATGCCAGTAGCTTATCAACATCAACTGGTTTGGTGATATAATCGTTAGCACCTGCTGCAATACAATGGTCTCTATCCTCTTTCATCGCTTTTGCTGTCAATGCAATGATGGGTAATTTTTGCCATTGTGGTTTTTTTCTAATCTCTTTCATCGCTTCATATCCATCCATTTTTGGCATCATAATATCCATTAAAACTAAATTAATGGCTTGATTGTCATTTAGCTTTTCTATAGCCTCTAACCCGTCATTTGCAATCTCGACACTAAATCCAAAACCATCTAAAATCGCAGTTAAAGCGAAGATATTTCGCATATCATCATCAACAACTAAGATAGTTTTGCCCTTCAACTGTGAATCATTTACTTTCACCCCTTTTGGAGATTTAGCTAAATCATCATTTTTAATTTTATGCAGAAATAAATTCACTTCATCTATCAATCGATCACTAGATTTCTCAGATTTCATAACTGTTGCGTTAGAGTATCTGAGTAATTTATTTAACCTTTCCTCATCCAGCTCCATTGCTGTATTAATGACTACTGGCAAATCTTTATACTTTTCATCTGATTTAATTTTCTCTAATAAGTCTACTCCTGAAATATCTGGTAAATTAATATCCAAAATGATACAATCATATTCATTATGGGCTAAATAATTTAGGGTTTCTTCACCCGTAAAAGCTTGCTGAACTTTAATATCCTTGCTTCTAAATAATCCGGCTAAAGCATCACTCTGAATATGATGATCTTCTACCAATAAAATATTCTTATAGCCTAAATTATTTGGCTCAATAATAGACTTAAAAACATGATCTAACTGATCTTTGTCAATTGGCTTTTTAATAAATGATAAGGCACCGGATTGTAAAGCTTTTTTCTCTCGCTGATCTCCAGCAGTCATCATATGAACAGGAATAAGTTTGGTGTTTTCTTCGGATTTTAATCGTTTTAAAACTTTCCAACCATCAATTCCTGGCAACATAATGTCTAATAAAATGGCATCAGGTTGTTGATTAATTGCCTCGTTTATTGCATTTTCTCCATCAAAAACTTGTATCACTTCAAAACCCTTATTGAGTCCATAATCTTTCAAAAAATCATTAAAAACTACATCGTCTTCTACAACAAGTAATAAAGGTTTTTCTCGCTTCAAATCTGGCTTAATAGTTTGTTGAGTTTTAATAGTTGGTAATTGATTTTTTGACTCAATCAACTTTCTGTCTACCAACTCCTCTGTGTCCCCATTCTCTAATGATACTTTACTTTGAATGGGTATAGTTAATGAAAAAACACTTCCTTCTCCCGACACACTTTTTACTGTTATTTCCCCATCCATTCTATGGGCCAATTCTCTACAAATGGATAAGCCTAAACCTGTTCCTCCATATTCGCGGCTAGTAGATCCATCCGCTTGTTGAAAGGCTTCAAAAATAAGTGATTGCTTTTCCTCTGGTATACCTATTCCTGTATCGGTAACATCAATTTTTATTTGCTGATCGGCATTTAAATAATTAAAATCTACTGTTACTTTTCCATTTTTAGGTGTAAATTTAAATGCGTTTGAAAGTAGGTTTTTTAGAATTTGTTCTACTCTGATTTTATCTGTAATTATCTTTTTAGGTAATGTGTTTTCTATATTAATAGTGTATTCAATATCTTTATTTTTAGCAACTTCGCTAAAAAGCTGATCCAAATCATCACTTATTTCGTCCACTTCTACTTCCTCAAAATTAAGCTCAACTTTGCCAGATTCGATCTTTGCTAAATCTAATATATCATTGATGAGATTCAGTAAATCATTACCTGCTTTAAAAATTACATTTGCATATTTGGCTTCTTCATCAGAAAGATGATTGTTTTTATTGTCCTTTAAGATTCTAGCTAAAATTAAAATACTGTTTAATGGCGTTCTTAATTCGTGACTCATATTTGCCAGAAACTCTGATTTATATTTCCCACTCTGCTCTAGCTGGTGCATTTTCAGAACAATAGCCTCTTTTGCATCCTCAATTACTTGGTTCTTTTCTTCTAATAACCTGGCTTTTTCTTCCAATTCAAAATTAATTTCCCTCAATTCTTCTTGCTGTACTCTCAATTCTTCTTCAGACGATTGCAACATATGAGTTTTGTTCATGAGCTCATCATTTGTCACACGTAATTCTTCTTGTTGAGCCTCTAATTCTTCGGACTGTAATTGCTTTTCCTCGAATAAAGACTGTAGTAATTCTCTTGACTGAGCGGTATTAATGGCAACACCAATAACTTCGGAAGCGATGGTGACAAAGTCTTTTTGCTTACCGCTGATGACTTCTTTAAACCCTAATTCTAAAAGACCTTTAATTTTATTATTGAAATAGAATGGTACAATTAGACTTTCTAAAGGTTGGGTGCTGATTAAACCTGATGTGATATCCAAATTTTGAATCAACTCCCCTCTGATAATCACAGGTTTTTTATCTTTAGCAACTTGACCTACCCAAGTTTCTGAGATGTTGAAAATCTTTTTAGTTGCTGAGGTAATGTTTAAAGCATAACCAGCTTTCAACACAAATTTTTCTTCATTATCTTCTGCAAGATAAATAGCTGCAACTTGGGACTTTGCGTATTCGGCAACATTACAGACGATATTTTTTGCCATATCATCTACAGAAAGTTCACCCTCTATTTTCTCTCTCAAATCACTTGTACCAGTTAAAATCCAAGTTTTTTCTTGATTTTGTAGAATTAGCTTTTCTAAGTCTGAATTAGAAGTGCTTAATCCTTTCTGTGCTTTCTTCTGCTGATCAAATGAAGATTTGATAAACCTAAAAAGTACTATAATAATGATTAAAATCAAGAAGGTGCCTATCACAATACTCCAAATAGTTCTATTATTTGAATATTGGGATGCCTTTTGACGCTGCATTAACATTATATTTTCTGCATTATTAATTTGGCTTACATCTTTCTTTGCCAAATCCATATAATTTTTCCCTAAGTTTATTAAAGAGATTTCTCTCTCTGTGTATTTTATCTCTCCCTTTTTCCTTTTTTCAATAAACAGATCTAGTAATTTAACTCTTCTATTTATCGCATCTGTTAGCTGTAGGATGATTTTTGTTTGGCTTTGGTCTTCCTTTCTAATGTTTATTAAATCACTTAATTGTGAATTTAAAGTTACGTGTGCCTGATGATAGCTGTCAAGAAAATTTTCTTTCCCAGTGATTAGAAAGCCCCTTTCGCTCGATTCCAAATCAATAATATTTTTGATGATGTTATTTGATTTAACAATCACGTCTTCAGATTCATGTTCTAGTTTTTGATTGTTTTCAAGGTCTTTTAAACTTAAATAAGACACTAAACCGATTGTAAAAACTAAACCCAGAGATACTGTAATACCCAATAAAATCCAACTATTAAAGGAAAGCTTGTTCATTTTTTAAAAATTTAAGCAATAATTGGCACTATTTATTGCATCCGTAGATTTATATTTATTCCAAATAATAGCACCAAAATTAAACATTTGATTTAGGGTTTTAACTGATGTTAATTAATATGAATTACTTTTCCATAATTTCCATTTTTTCCGCAAAATGCGCACAATAATCTCTTAAATCTTCCACAATGTTTGTTTCGCCAGTTGCTCTTAAAAAACTATCTGCCATGGTTTGAAGCGTTTCGTAAAAGAAACGTTTCATCTCATCAACAGGCATATCTTTTGTCCATAAATCTATCCTTAAACTGTTTTTAAAATTATGATCCCATAAAGCCAACATCATAGATTTTACAGCTAAAGCCTCTTTGTTTTCACTATCTGTAGATTCCCAAGTAATGTTTTGGGGTACGTTATTATCGTCTAATTCAATTGTTAATTTAATTTCTGCTTTTTTCATTCTTTAAGTTGATTTTAATTGCAATGAAGCAATTATACTGGTTTTATACTTTTTGGAAAATAATCATCATAATTGCTATTAATAAAACAAATGAGCCTTCGATCAACCAAAGCCATTTGATGTTTTGTATAAATCTTCTAAATAAAATATCAGTCAAAAAAAGAATCAACGTAAGCGCCAAAGTGTATACAACTTTTGAGCTTGTGCTTATTCCTGCATTGCTTTTATCCAAACCTAGCAAACAATAAATAGCATACGTAAAACTCAATGCTACTATAATGTTTAAAGGTGTCAATTTAATTTTACGCATTTACTTGTACTTCTTCTTTTTGGCAGCACTCATTTTTACGCCACCAGCTTTAGCCCTTGCTGCCTTAAACTTATTTTTCTGTGTTATCGTTTTCTTTTCGTGGAAGGCTCCTTTAAATTCCGGATCTTCTTTACGCTTTTGATCATCAATTTGTTTGGCTATTGCCTGACGTTCTTCATAAGGAGTTTCCTCAATAAATACCTTTTCGGGGATAGCTAAAACTGGAATTTCTTGCCTAATCAGCTGCTCAATTTTGTTGATGTAATGTTGTTCAGCTTCAGTACAAAAAGTGATGGCATTTCCTAAATTATAAGCCCTACCTGTTCTTCCGATACGGTGAACATAATCTTCATAAATAACAGGAACATCAAAATTGATGACGTGAGTAACATCAGAAACATCAATTCCTCTAGCGGCAACATCAGTAGCAACCAAAATCCTTACTTCATCATTTTTAAACGCATTAATAGAATTAATCCGTGTATTTTGCCCTTTATTGGCATGTAAAACTTTCACATGGCTATCATTAAAACGGCGCAACAAAAACTTGTAAACATTCTCTGCATTCGCTCTACTCCTGCAAAAAATAATCAGCTTTTTGACTTCTGTATCATCCTCTACAAAAAGCTTTAACAGATTAATCTTGGTCTTAAAATTAGGCACATGATATAAAACCTGCGTCACTGTGGTCGCTGTTGTAGCTTGCGGAGTAACCTCAATTTTAGTTGGCCATAACAAAAAGTTTTCCGCCAGCTTCTCAATCCGCTCGTTCATGGTGGCCGAGAAAAGCATATTTTGACGCTTTCGCGGAACGACTTCTAAAATTTTGTTGATTTGTGGCATGAAGCCCATATCCATCATTTTATCAGCTTCATCTAAAACTAAAATTTCTAGTTTTTTGGTGCTGATATGTCCTTCCAAGTATAAATCCATGAATCTACCCGGAGTGGTAATTAAAATATCTAACCCTTTTTTTAAAGTTTTAATTTGCGTTTTCGGACCCAAACCACCGTAAATAACGAAAGAACGGAGGTCGGTATATTTAGAATAGATTTTTACATTTTCTTCAATTTGCATCGCCAGCTCGCGAGTTGGCGCAACAATTAAACCTCTGATATCATTCCCCTGAGCATATTTCAGTTTCATGATCATGGGCAAAACAAAAGCGGCTGTTTTCCCTGTTCCGGTTTGTGCAATGCCTAAAACGTCCTGACCATTTAAAATTGGTGGGATTCCTTTTTCTTGAATGGGGGTTGGGTTTTCATAACCGGCATCGGTAATGGCATTTAAAACCTGTTTATTAAAACCGAAATCCTCGAATGTTTTGGACATTTGGCAAAGATACGATTTGATTTAGGATGTACGATTTTAGATTGTTTATTTTAAGCAATAGCTTTTCATATTATAGAATGATTTATATCTTGATCTAAAATGAAAGAAATTAAGGTCACAACCATAGGCGAAATTTTATTTGATGTTTTTAAAGGAGAGAAAAAACCTGGAGGTTCATCTCTGAACGTTTCGCTGCATTTACATCAACAAGGGATTAAAACACATTTCATAAGTGCCGTTGGAAATGATGAGAATGGAAAAGAACTGATTGAATATCTCGAGAAGCAAGATTTCACAACTCAATTTATTCAACAATCAGCTTTGCCCACAAGTACGGTAACTGTTGAATTAGATGATAAAAAGCAAGCAACTTATACCATTAATAAACCAGTAGCTTGGGATGATATTGAGCTAACGGATGATTTAATTCGGTTAGTGAAAGATGCAGATGTTTTCGTGTATTGCAGCTTAACCTGCCGAAGTGAGAAAAGCAGAAAAACTATCTATGAATTATTGGAGCATGCTAATCTTAAAATATTTGACATCAATTTGAGAGCACCACATTACGAGATAGAAACCTTAAAACATCTTTTGGCTAAAGCCGATATTTTAAAAATCAATGAGGATGAATTAGACTATTTAAAAATGGTGATATCGCTTCCTGATGAGGAAAATGAAATGTTAAAAATGCTGAGCAAACGATTTCAATTAAAACTCATTTGTTTAACATTGGGTGATAAAGGTGCTAAAGTTTTTTACAATAATGAATTTTATAGTCATCCTGGATATCCCGTTAAAGTAGTAGATACGGTTGGCGCCGGAGATTCTTTCTTGGCAACTTTTATTGCTGGTTATCTTCAAAATTTAGATTTTCCAACAATTTTAGACCGAGCCTGTAAAGTTGGTGCATTTGTAGCTTCACAAGCTGGTGCAAATCCGGATTATCTTGACCATCTTCTAAAATAAATTCCGAAATTAGCCACCATGAATGCTTACCTGATCAAAAATGCCACTATTGTTAACGAAGGCAAACAAATTATTGCTGATGTTTACATCAAAAATCAAAGAATAGAAAAAATTGGGCAATCGCTTTCGGCAGTTGGTGCACAAGAAATCAATGCAGAGGGCAAATATCTTTTCCCAGGTTTTATTGATGATCAGGTACATTTTCGTGAGCCAGGCTTAACGCATAAAGCAGAGATTTATACTGAATCAAGAGCTGCTGTTGCTGGAGGAATCACTTCCTTTATGGAAATGCCAAATACTGTCCCTAATACTCTAACGCAAGAATTATTAGCTGATAAATATGCGATTGGAGCTAAAAAATCATTAGCGAATTACTCATTTTTTATGGGCGCTTCTAATGATAATTTAGAAGAGGTTTTAAAAACTGATATTCAGAACGTTTGTGGCATCAAGGTTTTCATGGGATCTTCTACTGGAAACATGTTGGTAGACAATGAAAAAACCTTAGAAGGAATTTTTAAAAATGCACCCACTTTAGTAGCCACCCATTGCGAAGATGAAGCAACCGTTAGAAAAAACTTTCAGCTCTTCAAAGATAAATATGGAGAAGCTTTGACACCTGAAATGCATCCACTCATTAGAAACGAAGAAGCTTGTTACCTCTCCTCTTCTTTTGCAGTTGATTTAGCAAAAAAACATGGAACGCGTTTACATATTTTACATATCTCTACTGGAAAAGAAACCTTTCTTTTTCAAAATGACATCCCATTAAAGGATAAAAAAATCACTGCAGAAGCTTGCATTCATCACCTATGGTTTTCTGATGAAGATTACCCTGCTAAAGGAAACTTTATTAAATGGAATCCTGCGATTAAAACTGTTGCAGATAGAGATCAAATTTTAAAAGCTGTATTAGATAATCACATAGATGTGATTGCAACCGACCATGCGCCACATACCATAGAAGAAAAATCTCAAGCCTATTCAAAAGCGCCTGCGGGCGGTCCTTTGGTACAACATGCATTTAATGCCTTGTTTGAAATGTATCATCAAGGGAAAATCAGTTTAGAAAAAATAGCAGAAAAAACTGCACATAGTTTAGCCATTTGCTTTCAAATAAAAGATAGAGGTTTTATCCGTGAAGGTTATTTTGCTGATTTGACTTTGGTTGATTTGAACTCGTCTTATACCGTCCAAAAATCAAATATTTTAGCAAAGTGCGGTTGGTCTCCTTTTGAAGGACAAAAATTTAATTCTAAAATCACCCATACTTTTGTAAGCGGTCATTTAGCTTACGCCGATGGGAAATTTGATGAAAGTAAAATGGGTGAGCGATTAAGATTTGATAGGTTATAAAAAAGGTCCGATGAAAATCGGACCTAAAATATTTAATATTCAATCAATCTCTATTATGGTTTATCCCAGTACAAGTTTGTACTTAAAGCAACGCTTGCAGGAACATTCACTCCATTTTTAGATTGCTCGCCTGATACATATCCCACTCTACGGATGTACGTAGTCAAGACTGCATTGATCGGAATAGTAAAATTCTTATACTTGTAATCATATCTTCTTGCATCATTCCAAGCTTCAGGATTCAAATAAGTAGCCACATATTTTTCTTTAAAAATATCAGCTAAAGTTAATGTAAGTGCCGTTTTGGCTACTCCCGAACTTGTTAAATAAGCATCCTTATCTGTGGTTGACACCCCAAACTGATCCATACTTGCTTTAATACCCTCTAAATATGCAGCGTACGCTCTTGTTGGTTGTGATGATCTAAACGCAGCTTCGGCTTCTATAAACTTCAGTTCGCTGTAAGTAGCAATATAAATGGGTGAATTATCACTACTTAACGCTCCAGTTAAACTGATATAAGATTCATCTTTCACCGTGTTCGCAGCTGAACCCACATTACCCACACCATTAGGAGTTCCTTTATAAGTATTGGTTATTGTTTTTGAAGCAATTTTACTTATTCTTGGGTCTACAACTCCAAAAGTGGTTCCGTTTATTGCATCAACTAACTGATTGGAAAGCCAGCCACCTAATACCAAAGCTGCATTATTTACAGCAACTTGATTCCATGGATTTCTATTCGAAAAAGCCGACATAGCTGCATTATCAGAATTTGATTTAAATGCATTGTCTACAGCAGCCAATACTTGATTAGGATTATAAGAAGATTTTTTAGAAATCTTATTTAACAACCGAGCCTTAAGCATGTACGCAAATTTTATCCATTTATTTTTATCACCACCAAAAATCAAATCATTTCCAACGTCTAATTTAAAAGACGAATTTGTTTTATTTAACTCGGTAATTGCCTCGTTTAATAAATCACCTGTAGATTTATAAAGATCTTCTTCCGAATCGTAAACTGGGTTTAAATTGGTGCTATTAAAAGCTTGTTTAAACGGTCCTTGACCAAAAAAATCAGTGATGATAGCTAAATGATAAGCAAGCATTACATCTGCAACACCTGTATATTCAGAAGCACCAGAAGCAACTGCTTTCTTCTTCATTTCATTGATATCTGCCATGGCAAAATAAACAGCATCCCATGTCCCTGTTAAGTCAACATCATCATAAGTATCAAATGAGGAACCTGCAGATGGGCTTGCTAAATACTGCACATAAGATGAGGTGACTGACCCAGCCCTATAACTATTTAAGGCGGTTTTACTGGTAGCAGTTGACAATAACCCTTTTAATGGTGGGTCGGTAATTTGATTGGGATTCTCTGATAAATCAAAGTAATCGCTACATCCCGATAAGGAAAATATGGTCAATAATGCGACCATGAAATATTTTATATTCTTTTTCATGTCTTTAAATTTAGAATCCAACATTTAGAGTGAATAAAAAACTACGCATTGCTGGATATGTAAATCCAGAAAAAGCAGTTACGTTACTACCACTTGGTGTTGAGCTAGTTTCAGGATCATATCCTTTATATTTTGTGATTAAGAACAGGTTATTTGCTGTAGCATTGATACTCGCATTTTTGATAAAAATTTTATCAAAAAATCTGGTTGGTAATGCATAAGTCAAGCCTAAAGACCTCAACCTAAACCATGATGCGTTCTGAATAAAGTTTTCGGAAATACCTCTGTATGTATTTCTGTAATATCCTGCTCCATAATTAACTGCATCAGGTCCAGTTCCTTGTCCTAAGAAAACAGCTTTAGTGTTTGGTGTCCCGTCTGCCAATACTCCGTCAAAAACAATAGTTTGATTTCTGTTCTCCGTATATTTTGCAATACCAAAAGCAGCGAAGAAATTATCCATTTGGTTGTATTTGTACTGACCCTGCCTCGTATCGAACAATAAATTCAATGTTAGATTTTTGTACCTAAAATCAGTACTTAAACCCCCAATCCATTTAGGGGTTGAATTTGCAATCAACTGACCACTTTTTCTTGTTGGAAAACCATTTGCACCAATGATGATTGGAGCTGATGCATCGTTTGCATATTCAGGTCCAGTTTGCCCTGCTGGATAATATCTGGCATAAGCTGTACCATAAAGATCTCCGTAAGTATGACTAGGAATTATTTTTGAAGTTACCGATGAGCCAGCATAACCATATTGACTACCAACGGTAATTTCGGTTAAACCATCGTTTAATCCAATAACTTTGTTTTTATTAGCCGAAAAGTTAACAGTTACATTCATTCCAAAATCTTTAGTGGCAATTGGTTTTCCTGTTAAAGTTAATTCAACCCCTTTATTACGCATACTTCCTGCATTCACATAAGCCCTAACATAACCTGTTGTACTAGAAATGTTTGCTTGCAAAATCTGATCTTTAGATAAAGAATAGTAATAAGTTGCATCTAATCCTAAACGTCCTTTTAAGAATTGAAGTTCTAATCCTCCTTCGTAGGTGTCAGTAAACTCGGGTCTTAAATTTGGATTACCAATTAAAGCACTGTTAGTAAAGCCTGTGTACCCAGCTGGTAAGCTTCCATAAAAGCCAAAACCAGTAGATGAAGAATAAGTAGGGGCATCCTTACCAACCTTGGCATAAGAGAACCTAGCTTTTGCATAACTAAAAATACTTGGCAGTTTAAATTGCTCTGAAAATATATATGCTAAACTGGCTGATGGATAAAAGAATGAATTATTTGATTTGGTTAAAGTGGAGGTGATATCGTTTCTTCCTGTTAAAGTAAGGAACAAATATTTATCATAGTTTAAGGTTAATTCCCCAAAAACTCCCATTAGCCTTTTTTCGAATAAAGAATTGCTCGCAGTAAGTGTTTTGGCATTAGAAAGTGAGAAATCATTATAAATAGTTAATTCGTTACCAAAAACTGATGTGTTTTTAGTCCTTTGGTCAGATAAATCATGACCTAACCTTAAAGTTCCACCAAACTTATCGCTAAAATTATGCGTTGCTGTAGCAATAAAAGTTGATGTAATCGTACGACTTCTGATATTATAATTACCTGTAAATCCTAATCCATTATCCTCATAAGTATTTTCATTAGCTATACCTTTTGGACCAGGAGCTGTTCTATCTCTGTTGTCGTTATAATTATCTACACCCGCTCTATAAGAGAAGTTTAGCCATTTTAGAGGTTGATATTCAAAATTCAAACTTCCTATAAATCGATTTACATCATCAACAAATCTATTGGTGTAAGCTCCATAAACAGGATTATTATTCCCATAGGTTTTCATGGTTCCATCATCCTTAATATAATCATTCACATTCCAACGTGGAGACCAATAACTTAAACTCTCATTGTAACGATCGGCATTATATCTTCTACCACCAGAATTGATATAATTCAACGAAACTCCAGTTTTTACTTTGTCGCTCAATTTAATTTGAGTGCTCAACTTTGCCGATAAGTTTTTATAATCAGTAAATGGAATTGTTCCATTCTGATTAAATTGAGAAAATGAACTGTTATAGGTAGCTTTATCAGATCCACCTGAAATACTTAAACTATTCCTATACTGAGAACCTGTTCCGTATGCATCTTCAAAATGTTTGTAAAGCTGGTCCGGATGTGTCGGATCTAATAATTTAGCTTCGGCAACAGTAGGGCCCCATGAAGGCCAAAAACTTGATGCATCATACTTTCCTAGATAACCCTGAGTATAAGTGGATTGTACTTCAGGAAATTTATTGACATTATCAAAACCTGCTGTACTACTAAAACTCACCCTCATTTCACCTGCTTTACCAGACTTGGTAGTAATTACCACCACACCATTTGCACCACGCAAACCATAAAGAGCAGTAGCAGCACCACCTTTTAAGACGCTAATACTTTCAATATCATTAGGATTGATATCGGCAGCCCTGTTAGACATTCCTCTTAACTCAGCCTGATCTCCTAAAGTCGAAGTCGTGTTATCAATCACAATACCATCAATCACAAATAATGGTTGATTGCTTGCTGTAGGATCAATAGAGTTAATTCCTCTAATTTGGATAGTAGCACCCTGACCCGGAGCGCCCCCGCCACTGCTTATCGTAACACCAGCAATTTTACCCTGTAGTGCATTTACAATATTACTCTGTTTATTGATGTTTAAATCTTCAGAATTAATTGTTTGTGCCGAGTAACCCAGCTCCTTACTGTTCCGTTTGATACCTAATGCACCGATAACAACCACCTCATTTAAGGATTTGATGTTCTCTTTTAATGTGACATTAATTTGAGTTTGATTACCTACCGTGACTTCTTTAGTTTCAAAACCAAGAAACCTAAAAGTTAAAATGGCAGATTCGCTTGCAATAGAAATGCTGTACCTTCCATTCGAATCGGTAACAGCTCCTTTTTTTGATGATTTCTCCATTACACTTACACCTGGTAAGGGTAATCCATCAGAGCCTGCCACCACTCTTCCATTTACCTGTTTTTGAGCATAACCTTGTAATGCAAAAACGCAAATGGAAAAAATTGATAGTACTAATTTTTTCATAAAAGTTTGATTAATTAAAAATATAAAACCGCATAAAGACGCAAATTATTGTAGCTAATTTGCATTTTATTCTGTAAAATAGTTAATTTTATCTTATAAACATCAAAAAAATTATACTTTTGAACGATTCATCAAAAAACACAGCAAATAACCGCTAAGGTTTTGATGGTACCATCTAAGAAATTCCCCAACTAAAAGACTAACTATTTTACAATTATGAATAAAGGAAAATTCATAATTCTAAACAAAAAACCTCATCTTAAAAGAACCCAAAATTTCACAATGACATTTTAATAACACAGCATCTATTAAAACATCTTACCTTTGCTACGGTTAAAAAATTATGGCAAAAGTTTCAATCAACATAGCTACAGGCTCGATACAGAAAGAAGATATTATTGTAGGGATAGATTTAGGTACTACCAACTCCTTGGTGGCTTTTATTAATCCAGATGGAGACGCAAAAGTGATTAATGATGCAGGCAAAGGAGTGTTGGTTCCATCTATTGTTCATTTCGATAAAAGTGGAGCGGTATTAGTAGGGAATGAAGCCAAAGAATTTTTAATCTCAGATCCTCAAAACACCATATTTTCAGTAAAGCGATTGTTAGGTCGTTCCTATCAGGATGTTCAAAAACATAAAGAATATTTTTCCTATAAAATTATTGATGATGCTAATGACGAAAGTTTAGTAAAGATTAAAGTTGGTGATGCCTTTTATACACCGATAGATTTATCTGCATTAATTTTAAAAGAATTAAAAACTAGAACAGAGCATGCTTTGAAAACTACAGTTTCTAAAGCAGTTATCACTGTCCCTGCTTATTTTAACGACTCCCAACGCCAAGCAACGCGTGATGCTGGCAAGCTAGCCGGTTTAGATGTTTTACGTATTGTAAACGAACCAACAGCTGCTTCCTTAGCTTATGGTATCGGGTTAAACCCTGATGAAGAAAAAACCATTGCAGTTTATGATTTAGGAGGTGGAACTTTTGATGTTTCTATCCTAAAAATCCAAAATGGAATTTTTGAAGTGCTATCTACCAACGGAAATACTTTTTTAGGTGGTGATGATTTTGACCGAGTTATCGTTGATTATTGGATAGCTCAAAATAAATTATCAAGAGAAATTCCCTTTCAAGAATTACGCTTGATGGCCGAAAAAGCAAAGAAAGCATTCAGTCATCAAAACTTATTCAACGAAAAAATTGGAGAAATTTTCTGTTCGCTTGATAAGCAAACATTTGAAAAATTAATCGAAGATAAAGTACAAGAAACCATTACTGCTTGTCAAAATGCTTTAACTGATGCCAATATAAAAGCTTCCGAAATTAATGAGGTAATTATGGTAGGCGGTTCCACTAGGACAGATTTAGTGAAGAAAAGCGTTTCTACATTTTTCGGTAAAGCAGTGAATGACACCATTAATCCTGATGAAGTTGTTGCTTTAGGTGCCGCTTTACAAGCTGATGTTTTATCGGGAAATAGAAAAGACATTTTATTGCTGGATGTTACGCCGCTTTCTTTAGGAATAGAAACCATGGGCGGATTGATGGATATCATTATTCCAAGAAATTCAAAAGTTCCTACCAAAGCGGGTCGACAGTATTCCACCTCTATTGATGGACAAGTGAATATGAAAATTGCAGTTTATCAAGGAGAGCGTGATTTAGTAAAAGAGAATAGAAAATTGGCAGAATTCGACTTAAAAGGAATTCCATCGATGCCCGCTGGTTTACCAAAAGTAGATATCAATTTTCTTTTAAATGCGGATGGTATATTAACTATTCAGGCGATTGAGTTGCGTTCGGGAGTGAAACAACAAGTCGATATTAAGCCTACTTATGGTTTAAAAGATGATGAAGTAGAGCAAATGTTGTTAGACGCTGTAACTCACGCCAAAGATGATGTTGCACAGCGAATGATTGTGGAAGCTAAAACTGAAGGTGAGCAAATGGTTTATACTGTTGAACGTTTCATCAATAAAAATGGCAATTATTTGAATAAAGAGGAAAAGGTAAAAACTTTAGAATTAGTTGTGGAGTTGAAAAATAAAATCAGTAATTCTGATAAAGATGCTATCCTAAACGCTATTGATGCTTTAAACGAATATACGACCCCTTTTGCTGAAAGATTAATGGATGAAGCAGTTTCACAAGCCATGAAAGGAAAAAATATTTAGTGGTATGATATTTGATTAATTGTTTGTATAATGAAATAACAAACTTTGTGAATGGTGGAATGATGTTAATTTAGTTTGTTTCAATTAGAAATTTGACTTTGAAAACATGAGAAAACCACAAGATTCTGATAATTTCACGATTACATCTTCCGAATTTGCTTTTCAAAATCATGAGAAAAAGAAAAAAGCTAAAGAACTCTTAAATATCAATTTGGAATTGATTTTTCATAATCAAGAAAAAGAAAAAAGAGAGGCTGAGCTAGTGATTGCCAATAAAGAATTAGCTTATCAAAATAAACAAAAAGAGAAAAGAGCAGCCGAACTAATTTTAGCAAATAGAGAATTAGTTTTTCAAAATTCTGAAAAAGAAAAAAGAGCTTCTGAATT
>JAHJVW010000136.1 GCA_018828585.1 Bacteroidota bacterium | reverse complement strand
TCTCCGAGGGAGAAGGACTTGCCTTTATAATTATTTTAATAAATTAATTTTCTTATTTGATGAGCATTTTCAAATTGTCTCATCCTCAAATTATCAAATCGACTCATCGAACGGTTTTCCTTCTATTCTTTATATAATCTTCAAATATGTATTCGCCCAATCCTTTTAACGAGCTGTAAAAAGCTCTACCACCATTTACTTCGGTAAACTTTCTAACAAATTGCTGCAAATAAGGATCGCGGGCAATCATAAACGTGGTGATTGGAATGTTCAATTTTTTACATTGTGCCGCCATGGTTAAGGTTTTATTGACCACCTTTTTATCCAAACCCACACTATTTTTATAGTATTTTAATCCTTCTTTCAAACAGGTTGGCTTCCCATCTGTAATCATAAAAATTTGTTTGTTATGGGTTTTTCTGCGTCGTAAAATATCAGTCGCTAGCTCTAAACCAGCATAAGTATTGGTATGATAAGGGCCCACCTGCAAATAAGGCAAATCTTTAACGGTGATTGGCCAAGCATCATTACCGAAAACCACAATGTCTAAAGTATCTTTAGGATATTTGGTCTTGATTAACTCGGCTAAAGCCATGGCTACTTTTTTGGCTGGCGTAATTCTATCTTCACCGTATAAAATCATAGAGTGCGAAATATCAATCATCAAAACGGTAGAAGTCAATGTTTTAAAATCTCGCTCTTCTACTTCTAAATCGCGTTCTGTCATCATAAAATCTCCGATTCCGTGATTAATTTGTGCATTATGGATAGAAGCCGTCATATCTATTTGATCTAAGCTATCACCAAATTGGTATTCCCTACGGTCGGCATTTTTCTCTTCTCCAGTTCCGCTTTGCGGCGCATTATGATTTCCCTTACCAGATTTTTTTAGTTTTCCAAAGATCTCTTCCAAAGCCGATTGACGAATGGTTTGTTCTGTCTTAGCGGTAATATTGAAACCACCTTTTGGGTCGTCATTGCTTAAGAAACCTTTATTTTTTAAATCCTCAATAAAATCGCCCATCCCGTAATCATCCGTAGTGATATTATGTTGCTTATCCAGCTCATTCATCCACGATAAAGCCTCATTTGCATCACCAGCTGTATAATTCAGTAATTCCAAGAAGAGCTTTAATAATTCATCAAAACCACCTTTAGGTAGCTCATTTGGGGTAAATTTAGAAAAACCGTAACCTCTCATTTACTTCTTTTATCCTTTCTTAACGTACGGCTAATTTAAAAGTTTGTATCTGGCAAAACTCTTTTATTAGGTTAAATGCTTGTCATTTTATTTTTAAGTGGAAAGTGAAAAGTTTAAAGAATTTTTGGGCGTTCCCCAATGGCTGTCACTCGGGGCAGGCGGGGCGAGCTGTCCACTCATACTGCTCAAGGCATTAACCACACCTGTCCCACATGGCTATCGGGAAGGCCGGTATCCATTTCCATCCTTAACGCACCTTGTAAACTGAAAAACAAATCTTAAATTGCAATACCGTAAATATAAATAGAATGAAAAAAATCATACTCTTTACCACCTTATTGCTCATTAGCTTTGCAGTATTTTCTCAGGAAAAAGAGATCAGAAACCTTTTAGAAACTCAAAGACAAGATTGGAACAGAGGGGATATACCTGCATTTATGCGAGGCTATTGGAAATCTGATTCGCTGATGTTTGTAGGTAAAAATGGACCCACTTATGGCTGGCAAGAAACTTTAGAAAATTATCAAAAAAATTATCCTGACAAATCTGCTATGGGAATTTTGACTTTTGATATTAAAGAAATTAAAATTTTAGACAAAACTCATGCTTTTGTTTTGGGAGCATGGCATTTACAAAGAGAAAAAGACGAACCACAAGGATATTTCACCTTATTAGTTCAAAAATTTAAAGACGGCTGGAAAGTGGTAGTTGATCATACTAGCTAAATATCAGCATTTTGAAATATGGTATCAAGCATTTCTCTGGTTACTGGCTTAAAATAATAGTTTGAAATTACAGATAAGCTATTTGCCTTTGATTCATCTCTTACATCAATTGATGAACTTACGATGTGAATAATTACTTTTTTGCCTGTTTTACTATTCAACTTATTAAATTCTTCTACAAATTGCCAGCCGTCCATTTTCGGCATATTGATGTCTAACAAAATTATATCTGGTAAAAGATTTGGTGTTTTAATGATAGATTTTAGATGATTTAATGCCTCAAAACCACTTTTAAAAACCATTAAATTACCGCAAAGTCCTTTTGATTTAATCAATTTAATTACGCTGTAGATGTACACTTCGTCATCATCTATTATACAAACATTTATAATTTTATTTGTCATAAATTAATTTGTAAAATTTTTGGAGGGTTATTTGAGAAAATCATAAAAAAATAAAAAGACCTCAAAATGAAGTCTTTTTATTTTTAAATTTTTATCAATTTTATTTTGGAGTAACCACGCTATCAATTACGTGAATAACACCATTCTTTTGGTTAACATCTGCAATAGTAACGTAGGCAGTTCCACCGTTTTCGTCTGTTAATTTAACTTTTCCCATATCCATAGAAGCCATTAATTTACCACCTTCAACAGTAGTGAAAGTTGCTTTTCCTTTACCTTTTTTGATTGCCGCAACAATGTCCTTTGAACTATATTTACCAGCTAATACATGGTAAGTTAAAATTTTAGTTAAAGTTGCTTTGTTTTCAGGCTTAACTAAAGTTGCTACTGTACCTGCTGGCAATTTATCGAAAGCTTCGTTTGTTGGAGCAAATACTGTAAAAGGACCTGCACTTTTTAAAGTCTCTACTAAGCCAGCTGCTTTTACTGCTGCAACTAAAGTAGTGTGGTCTTTAGAATTTACTGCGTTGTCAACAATATCTTTTGTTGGATACATGGCTGCTCCACCTACCATTGGGTTTTCCATTTTACCCATTTTTCCCATTTTCTTATCCATAGTTTGTGCGTAAGAATTTGAGGTTGCTGCCAAAGCTACTAAGGCGAATGCTGTTACAATTAATTTTTTCATTTTATAGTTTTTCTTTTGTTTGGGGTGATTAACGCAGAAAACTTAAAGTCGGATTTTGAGAAATAAAATAAATCTAATGTTGAGACATTAAACTCACAAAATGAAATTAAATAATTTAGGATTTAAGAACGCTTATCTTTATCAGCTAGGCACATGAGATATTAGCTCCTAATTCTGCCAAGTAATACAGCTTATTTATTGATGTAATGATAAAAAATCATGACCTCAATAAGGGTCAAACCACCTTTCTTTTTCTGATCATTTTAGAAAAATATTTAGGAAAAAACCTCTTGATATAAACCCCAAATTTCTCCTTTCCTCCTATTAAGACTTCTTCTTTCTTTTGATCAATGGCCTCTAAAATTTTCATTGCGCATTCTTGAGCACTCATTCCCGACGATTGATTTTTGTCCATTAAGCCGTATTTTTCTCCATCTGCCATAACCGAGTTAACCGTTACATTGGTATGGATGAATCCAGGACAAATAATTGTCACCTCAATTCCTTTATCATAAACTTCACATCTTAACGAATCAAAATAACCATGTAAAGCATGTTTTGAAGCGGAGTAAGTACTGCGGTATTGCGTCCCAAATTTTCCAACTAGTGAACTAATCGCAACTAAATGTCCCTTGCTTTTCAAAATCATTTTGGGTAATAAAGCTTTACTAAGGTAAACAGAACCCCAAAAGTTGGTATTCATGATTCTTTCTTCCACTTCAGGTTGGGTTTCTACTACCTGCGAACGTTGCGAAATTCCGCCTGCATTAATCAGAATGTCTATTTCTCCATAAATCTTCCAGGCATCATCAGCTTTACTGAAAAGTGTTCCCTTTTGCTCCAAATCAAGAGGAAGAACATGAATATCTAAGGGATTTTTTTTACAGTTTTGCTTCACTTTATAAAGCAAGTCGGATTTTCTAGAGGAAATAACCAGTTTGGCTCCCAATTCATTTAACTCGTAAACCAAAGCCTCTCCTATTCCGGATGATGCCCCAGTAATCCACACTATTTTATTTTTAAAATTCATTTTCTGTAATAAATAATTCTGATGCGATTAAATCTGCATACAACTTCCCAGCATGTGTTAGGGTTATTTTTTCATCGGCGAAAGCCAACCAACTTTTATCTAAATATTCATTGGCGAAAGCCAATAATTTTTGTTTAGCCGAAGTACCAAAATCGGTTTCAACCTTTAACAAATCTATTCCCCACATGGTTCTTAAGCTGGTCATCACATATTCGTTGTAACGATCAAAATCAGTTAAGTGTTCCACTTCTGAAGGGATTTTATCTTGGGCTAGAGCTTGCAAATATTTCGCATTGTTTGCAACATTCCATTGTCGACTTTTTCCATCAAAAGAATGCGCTGAAGGGCCAACTCCTAAATAATGAACTCCACACCAATAGTTTGTATTGTGCTTTGAGTACTGATTTGGTTTTGCAAAATTAGAAATTTCGTAATGTTCGAATCCATTGGCTTTTAGCTCACTCATGAGCATTTCAAACTGGGCAGCACTTTGAACATCATCCATTTGCTTTTGAGTTCCCTTTTTAATCATGCTTGCCAAAGCAGTTTTGGGTTCAACTGTCATGCTATATGATGAGATATGGGGAATCCGAAATTCTGTTGTTTTATTGATATTATGAATCCATTTTTCATCAGTCAAAAGTGGATATCCGTAAATTAAATCGATGGTGATATTCTCTAAACCAAAATCTTGAGCTCTTTTTACAGCACTTTCAGCCTCATTTGCTCGGTGAGCTCGATTCATCCACTTCAAATCCTCATCGAAAAAAGATTGTACACCAATACTTAATCTATTCACTAACGTAGCTTTAATTTCTCTGAGTTTTTGAAGATATAAATCATCCGGATTGGCTTCTAAAGTGATCTCTGCTTTTTCATCTAAATCGAAATTATTTTGGATGATATCAATCAATTTGGAAATTTCGTCGGCACTTAACAAAGAAGGAGTTCCGCCACCAAAATAAATAGTCTCAACTTTTATTCCGTCCAATTCCTTTGACCTTATTAATAATTCTTTAGCGATGGCATTTAACATCTCATCTTTATAAGTAATAGAAGTGCTAAAATGGAAATCGCAGTAATAACAAGCTTGTTTACAAAATGGGATATGAAGATAAATGCCTGCCATGCCACGAAAGTAAGTAAATCTGATAAAAGGTGTTACTTATCAGCAGCTAATTGATGTCATTTTTTGTTTCGATGATATAACGCTAATTTTAGAGCTACAAACCAATGAAGATGAGATTTGCTTTTATAGCATTATTTATTTTTTTAAGACTTTTCTGTTGCGCACAATCCAGATCGTTTCATTTAGAAATATCAGGTTTACCTAAAACCGTTTCTAAAGATTATTATTCTCAATTTCCTGATTCAGTTTCGGCTTATGCCGAATTAAAAAAAGAAATCAATCACCTACAATTTTTAGGTTATTTTAATGCTGATGTATCCAATTTTAAATGGAAAAACGACAGCCTATTGATTACTGTTGAGCCTGGAAATTTAAGTGAGGGGATATTTTTAACTAATGGAAATATTTCTAAAGACATTATTTCACAACCTTTCATCAAAAATTTCATCCATAAGCAAAAGCCTATTTCTTTGGCACAGCTTGATAATCTTTATCAGTCGACACTGAAATATTATGAGAATAATGGCTATCCATTTGCCAGTATTTGGCTAGATAGTTTAGACTTAAAAGAAGATAAGCTAATCGCTCAAATATTCGCAAATCCAAATCAAAAAGTAACTATTGATACTTTAAGATTAGTTGGAGAAGCAAAATTAAGTCAAGCTTTTTTAAGTCCTTATTTAGGCATTAAAGTTGGAGACAATTATCAGGAAATAAAAGCCGAAAAAATTGATGAAAAATTAAAGGCTTTGCCTTTTATCACCGTTCTTAAGTCGACTGAAATAGTTTTCATAGGAGAAAAAGCCAAAATAAATCTGTTTTTAAATAAACAAAATGCAAATCAATTTGATGGAGTTTTAGGTTTTCTACCCAATGCAAATAATGGTAAACTACAACTCACGGGCGATTTTAAGTTGAGTTTGAAAAATGCATTAAAAAATGGAGAGACCTTTGATTTCAATTACAGAGGTTTACCATCACAATCTCAAGAATTAACAACTCATTTAAACTATCCTTACCTTTTTAGAAGCTCTTTAGGAATTGATTTTAACTTTCAGTTGTTTAAAAGAGATACTAGCTTTTTAAATCTGAACTCGAAATTAGCGTTTGATTATTTCTTTGATAATAATAAAAAAATCAGTTTTTTCTTTGAAAAATTTAGTGGAAACCAAGTTGGTAACACCCCTCAAATTGTTAAAACATTACCTCCTTTTGCAAATATTAAAACTACTTTTTACGGTTTATCAACTACGTTTTTGAAACTTGATGATAGAATTACACCATTAAAAGGTTATGATTTATTTTTTGATGCAGGTGTTGGAAATAGAAAAATTAGCGCTTCAAAAAATTTTAATCCTGATGATTTTTACAGCTCTAGAAAGCAAATTCAGTATAAACTATCTTCTAATTTGAAATATTATTTAAAATTGGGCAGTCGATCTGTATTTTTCTTACACAATTATTCATCAATTTTAACTGGAAATCAACTGTTTCAAAACGAAGGTTTTAGAATTGGAGGCGCAAAAAGTTTGAGAGGTTTTGATGAACAATCTATTTTAGCAAGTAGTTTTTCTATTCAAACTTTTGAATTGAGATACCTCATTGAAAAAAACTCTTATCTACAAGCATTTTACGACCAAGCATTTATAGAACAAAATTTTTTAGACCGGGCAGGGAAAGATCATCCTTTTGGTTTTGGTTTAGGCATCACTTTCCAAACCAAAGTCGGAATTGGATCTTTAAGCTATGCATTGGGAAAACAAAAAAATATTCCAGTAGATTTGCAAAAGGGGAAAATACATTTTGGTATTGTAAGCTACTTTTAAACCTTATGAGATTTTTAGTTTGTGTATGTTTTATTTTTTACTTTGCTTTTGCAAGCGTGGCATCTACACAAAAAGATTCTATAAATTTTCAGGATACCTTAAAAAAATTTAAAATCCATCAACTATCTACTCAAGACTCAGCCGCATTAGAAAGAAAAAAAGAAATTGCAGACTCGCTTACTTGGCATTATCTAAGACCTGATGCCAAAAGAGCAAATCCTTACTTAGAACAACTTTTAAAAAATAATTTAAATACTGATAGGCGATTACTTTCTCCACCAGAAAATATTAAAATTAAAAAGAGCAACTATGGTAGCGGTAACTACTTATCCAAAAATGTGACTTGGTTTTTACCAGCCATATTAATCATCATTTTAATATTTGGAGTCATAAGAATAGCGTTTCAAAAAGAAGTTGATACTATTTTTAAAGCCTTTTTTGATAATAGAATGCTTAGCCAAATGAATAAAGAGGATAACGTATTTGTATCATGGCAATTCTTATTCTTATTTATACTTTTTTCATTTACTACTGGCTTATTTATTTGCCTACTTATATTCAGGATTAAATCTTCAGAATATGTAACGCAATTTAGTGTGTTTTTAGGAGTTTCTTTTTTAGCTTTTCTATTTTTCGGACTTAAAATCATCCTTTTAAGGTTGATAGGATTTCTATTTGATGTGCGAAAATTAGTGAAGGATTATTTAAATATTATTTATTTAACCTATTTCAATTCACTTTTTGTCCTTCTTCCTGCTACTTTTTGTCTATCTTTAATAAGTTTCAAAAAAGACAGTCTTTTTATCTGGATTTGTGTTACACTTATTTGCGCTATCATCACTTTTCAATTCGTCAGAATTACAATTAATATTTTATTAAACTACAGATTGTCAAAATTTTATTTAATTCTTTATCTTTGCGCTCTTGAAATTTGTCCTATTCTTATCTTTTTGAGAATTATTAATACTAGTTTATAGTGATTATGGAAGCCAATTTGGAAAAGCGAAAAACTAAAGTTAAAAGTATACTGGTTACTCTTCCTGAGCCTGAAAATGAAAAATCTCCTTATTATGATGTAGCGGCAGCATCAAATTTAAAAATAGATTTTCGTTCATTTATTCATGTAGAAGGTGTTCCTGCTAAAGAAATCAGAAAAGAAAAAGTAAACCTTTCTGAATTCTCAGCAGTGATTTTAACTAGCAGAAATGCAGCAGATCATTTTTTTAGGGTTTGTGAAGAAATGCGTTTTGAAGTTCCTACTGACATGAAGTATTTTTGTATTTCTGAATCTATTGCTCTATATCTTCAAAAGTACATTCAATATAGAAAACGAAAAATATTTTTTGGCAAACAAACCGCTAAAGATCTTGCCGATATTTTAAAAAAACATGCTACAGAAAAGTTTTTGTACCCTTGTTCGGACGTTGCTGCTGAAGCAACAGAAATTCTTTTACAGAAACAAGGAATTGATTTCACCCCTGCTGTTTTATTTAAGACAGTAGTTTCAGATCTTTCAGATTTAGCTGATGTATTTTACGACATCATAGTTTTTTTTAGTCCATCAAGTGTGCAATCATTGTATATAAATTTCCCCGAATTTAATCAGAAAGACACTCGTATTGCTGCATTTGGTAAGACCACTCAGCAGGCTATTTTAGATGCTGGATTGATCCTAGATATTCCTGCTCCTTCACCTGAGGCCCCTTCTATGACCATGGCGATCGAACAATATATCAAATCAATTAAATAAGGGGATTATAATTGAATACATTTAGAGCAGCTATTAAAAAGTAGCTGCTTTTTTTTTGAAACTTTATCACAAATTGTAACGTAATATGATAAAAATTACAAACCTTAAAATACCTGCTTGTAAGTATTGAAAGTCTGTTATTTTGCAATGAATTTCAACTTATAAAAATATTTATTTATGAAATTTGAATGTTTTAGTTAATTATTTATTTGAAAATCTCGAATTTCTGTATATTAGAGACGTTTTTTGCACAAGAAAACACAATAAAACTTGAAGAGCACATGAGAAATTTATACCTATCAGCTTTGATATTGATAGTTTTTGTCCTTAGCAGCTGCGGAAAAGGGAATGGTAGAGGAGAACTAGTTGGCGTAAGAACAAAAGCTGTTAAACAAGAACTTCCTTACGGAATGGTTTATATACCTGCCGGAACATTTGTTATGGGCCAGGTTGACCAAGATGTCACCATCTCTCAATTCCCTCAAAACAAACAAGTTACAATTTCCGCCTTCTACATGGATGAAACGGAAATTTCAAACAGCGAATACAAACAGTTTGTAAATTGGGTAAGAGATTCAATAGCTATTACTAAATTAGGGTCAAAAATTGACCAGAAGAAGTATTTTATCACTCCTAAAGGAAAAGGAGTAACCGCAAATTCCAAAAAATATATTAATTGGAAAAATGTAAGCTCAAAAAAAGGTATTTGGTCTGACAAAAAAATAGTTAATGACCTTGAGAAAGCGATGTATTATGACGGAGCAGAGAAATTCTACAATAAAAAAGAATTGAAAGTTGAGCAGTTGAAATATGAATATTCTTGGATTGACTATAATAAAGCAGCCAACTACCGAAGTAGAAGAGATCCTAATTTAAATAATGGAACGCCCTCTGTAACCAGAGATAGTTTTATCGTAAGAGAACGAACATATATCTATCCTGATACTTTAGTTTGGATTTCAGATTTCACTTATGCACAGAATGACCCAATGGCTAAAGGATATTTTTCTCATCCATCTTTTTCGAATTATCCTGTTGTTGGTGTCACTTGGGAACAAGCAAAAGCTTTTACAGTTTGGAGATCTAGATTAAACGAATCCTATAAAAACTCAAAAAAACTTCCTGCCCGACTAGATTATGACTTACCTACCGAAGCACAATTTGAATACGCTGCTAGAGGTGGTAGAGTAGGAACTAGCTATCCATGGGGCGGTCCTTATATTAGAAATGCAAAAGGATGCTTATTGGCGAACTTTAAACCTGGAAGAGGGAACTATATTGATGATGGAGGTGCTTTTACCGTATATGTAAAATCTTATTTCCCTAATGATTACGGGCTATACAATATGGCAGGGAATGTTTCTGAATGGACAAGTTCACTTTATAGCGATGCTGCAACCGCTTATGTTAACGGAATTAATCCTTCATTTAACAAAGCTGTGAAAAAAGGAGATCCTGATTACAACAAAAAGCGTGTAGTTAAAGGCGGTTCATGGAAAGATATAGGATACTTTCTTCAAAATGGAGCTAGAACTTATGAATATCCTGACTCCGCAAGGTCATCAATCGGTTTTAGATGTGTGCTCCCCTTCTTAGGTAGAGATATTTCAGATAAACCTAGTAGAATGAAGCCTTAATAATTATAAACATAAATCCTAAAATTAAAAACCTCTTAAAATGGCTCACAAAAAAAATTTCATAGAAAAACTTCCAATGGATAAAATCATTTCATGGGGAGCTTCAGTGGTTATTATCGGTGCAATGTTTAAAATTCTACATTGGAAAAATGGTGAATTAATTATTGGAATTGGTTTAGGTACTGAAGCCATATTATTTTTTTTAATGGGATTTGTACAATCACAAAAAGAACCACACTGGGAAAAAGTTTATCCACAACTTTCTACTGATTATACTGGTGATTTACCAGATATGAAAAAAGCAGTGAAATTAAATGAGCTAGAAATAAAAGGTAATGGAGGTGGAATGCCTGATTTGGCAATTGGAGATGATGCCATTGCTAAAATCAAACAAGGATTAGAAAACTTCACCAACAAGGTTGGGGCTATTTCCAATTCGGCCGACGCATCTATAGCAACTCAAGAATTTGCTGATAATCTAAAAACTGCATCCGCTAAAGCTGGAAATTTAAGTACCGCTTTTGATCAAGCCACTACAGGTATTGCAGAAATTGCAAATGCCGCTAAACCTTCAAAAGAATATCACGAACAAATCAACTCATTAGGTAAAAGTATTTCTGCATTAAATGCCGTATATGAATTAGAATTACAAGATTCGAGTGCTCATTTAAAATCAATGAATAAGTTCTATCAGAATTTATCTCAGACCATGTCAAATTTTAATGAATCTATGGACGATTCAAAACAGTTTAAAGAAGAAGTTGCAAAACTCTCTAAAAACTTATCTAGCTTAAATGCAGTTTATGGCAATATGTTATCCGCTATGAACCAACCAAGAGCATAATCATCCAATTCATTAATTTAACAACGCTTAAAGAATTAAGATATGGCAGGCGGTAAGGAAACCCCAAGGCAGAAAATGATCGGAATTATGTACCTAGTGCTAATGGCAATGTTAGCACTTAATGTAAGTAATACCGTATTAGATGCCTTCAAAACGGTACGAGATGGGTTAGAAAAAAGTAATGATAATATGAACGATCGTTTAAAGTTTATCATGACGCTTTTCAAAAACTATTACGATAATGCTCCGAAAAAAGCTGAAGTAAATTACAATAAAGCTAAAGAAGCCAAAAGAATAGGGGAAAAATTAGTTAAAGATATTGAAGATATAAAACAATATTTGATTACAAAAACCGAAGGTTTAGATGAAGTGACTGGAGATTTAAAAAAGAGAGATGATCTAGGTATATCAGAAAAAGAACTTGTTGAAGATAAAAAAGGCGCAGCTTTACAAAAGAAAATTGAGGATGGAGCGAAAAAGTTAAGTGCTTTAATTGGTCAAACACCTAAAGGAATAGGATTAGAATTATCATGGCCTGAAATTAATCCTAGTACAAAGGGAAAACAAACTTGGTCTGAATATAATTTTGGAGAAGGAAAACCATTAACATCAACCATAACTTTATTGGCGAAATTTCAAAATGATGTGAAAAATGGTGAAGCTTACGTAATTAATAAACTTTACCAAGAAACAACTGGTGGCGGTGTAGTAGATTCATATAGAGCTGTCGCCGTTGCAAAAAGTAGTTACATTTTACAAGGACAGACTTATGAAGCTAATGTGTTTTTAACTGCAGGAAGCTCTAGTATTCCAATTACGGCGACAGTCAATGGTTCTGTTCTTCCTCAAGAAAATGGACAAGCAAAGTATAAATCAAGTGGTGCAAAAGAAGGGATTTATAAATGGACAGGTACTGTTTCTTTTAAAGATCCGACATCTGGTGAGATAAAATCATTTACAACTGACCCAATAGAATATCAAGTTGCAAAACCTTCTGCAGTAGTTTCTCCTACTAAAATGAATGTTTTTTATATGGGTGTCGATAATCCAGTGGCAGTTTCTGCACCAGGTATCCCTAAAGAAAAAATAAAAGTAAATATGACTGGTGGAACCATTTCTGGAGCTAACGGAAACTATAACGTAAGAGTTAATGGCCCTGCTGGTAATGAAGTAACGGTTAATATATTAGGTGAAATTGAGCCTGGCAAAATGACTAATTTAGGATCTCAAACGTTTAGAGTTAAAAAAGTACCTGATCCAATTGCAACTTTTGCTGGAAAAGTTTCTGGTAGAGTTTCATCATCGACAGCTAAAGGTATCAATAACTTGGAAGCTGAGTTAAGAGATTTTGATTTTAAATTAGAATTTAGAGTTATAAAATTTACAGCAGTTTTCCGACGTTATAAACAAGATCCTATCATTTATCAGTCGACTGATGGGAGTTTTAATGGCGATATCAAAAGAATTATGGGGACTTTAAACCCTGGAGATGATGTAACCTTTATTAATATTGTAGCTAAAGGAGAAGACAATACAACCCGAAATCTGGAAAATGTTGTCTCAATATCAATAAATTAGAGATATGAAAAAGTTAGTTTTTAGTTTAATTTTTATTCTTAGTGCTTTTGCGGTTTTTTCACAAACTACGCCAAAAAAAATCACCAAGACTAAAGTGGTAGAGCCTATCTATTCCATTTTTCAAACAGCAGAACAGGATAAGATAAAACGTGAGGATTCGTTGGGCAAAACTCAGATACAATGTGCTCCACCACTTCCTAAAGTTAGAAGTGATGATATTATTTTTGCTAAAAGAATAACGAGAGATATTTATTTTGCGGACCCAGCAAATCGTTATCTAGTTCCTTCTGTAATGGATAGAAATCTAATTTCTATTTTAGTTGACGGAATAAACTCACATGAGATAACTGCTTATCAAACTTATGATGCAAGTATAAACAAGTTACTTGAGCCTGTTAATGATGATCCAAATGCTTTAAAAACTTTAATAGATAGTAAGATTGGTGTTTTTACTCCTAAGCAATATGGTGAATTAGAAAGTGGTTTATCTAAACTTTGTTTAAGAGTAGTTGAGGATTGGTATTTTGACACCAATAGATCAGAATTCAAATCGTTTATTTTTGCTATTGGTTTAGAATACGCTGGTGCTGAAATTTTAGGTCAATTAAATAACGATGATTTAAGTAAAGATTTAAAAAACCCAGCAATTAAGTTAGGTGAAGCAGGTAAAGGAATGACTCCCTTGTTCTGGATTAATTATCCAACCGTGAGAGATTATCTTTGCAAATTCAGAGTTTATAATCAGAATGAAAAAATTAGATATAGTTTTGATGATGTCTTCCAATTGCGTTATTTCTCTAGTTTGATTATTGAAGAATCAAACGTTTCAGGTACCAGAATTGGTGATATGAAAACGGTTAACGGAAAAGATTTATCAGGTTTAGACAAGTTATTAGAAGCCGATAGAGTTAAAAAATCTCTGATCCAGTTTGAGCAAGACATGTGGGAACAATAGATCCATAGTAAATTATAAATACAGAAAAGCCCTGAATTAATTCAGGGCTTTTCTATTTGGAAAAAATTTATAATCGCTTTGGCTTGCTTCGTATTTACCACTTGCAGTAAATCTTGTTCAGCGGCTTCCTTTATTCTTTTTACTGATTTAAACTGCCGCAATAAATTTTGAGCAGAGGTTTTACCAATTCCCTCAATTAATTCTAACTCGGTTTGTAAGGTTCCTTGGTCTCGCTTTTTCCTATGAAAGGTGATGCCAAATCTGTGAGCCTCATCTCTTAATTGCTGAATAATTTTTAAAGTTTCTGATTTTTTATCTAGATAAATTGGGTATTGATCGCCAGGATAATACAATTCTTCTAATCTTTTAGCTATTCCAATTACTGTTAATTGGTCAAAGATACCCAGTTTCTTTAAACTCTTTACGGAAGAAGACAGCTGTCCTTTTCCGCCGTCTATGACTATTAACTGTGGCAATTCTTGGCCTTCTTCCAACAGTCGTTTATATCGTCGATAAACAGCTTCTTCCATTGTCGCAAAATCATTTGGTCCTTCCACTGTTTTCACATTAAAATGCCGATAATCTTTTTTCGATGGTTTTCCATCTCTAAATACTACAATCGCAGATACCGGATATTTCCCTTGAAAGTTAGAGTTATCAAAACATTCAATATGCCGAGGTAATTCTTTCAAACGCAAATCTTTTTGCATCTGCGTAAGCAAACGCTCTGATCTAAACTCGGGATTTAACTTTTCATATTGCTCTAATTTATCTTTCCTAAAGAATAGCACATTCTTTTGTGAAAGCTCTAGCAATTTCTTCTTCTCGCCCTGTTTTGGAACAGTAAACTTTACAAATTCATCGTCTAATTCTATTTCAAAAGGAACAATAATTTCTTTTGATTCACTTTGAAACCTTGTTCGAAACTCAGAAATGGCAATTGTTAAAAGCTCTTCATCAGATTCATCTAGTTTCTTTTTGATTTCTATCGTTTGCGTTTGGATAATAGTGCCATGCATTACTTTCAGGTAATTGACAAAAGCAATTTTATCATCAGAAGCTATACTAAAAACGTCCACCTCAGTTATAGACGAATTAACGATGGTTGACTTACTCTGATAACGTTCTAGTAGCTCGTATTTTTTTTGTAAACGATGGGCTGCCTCGAAATTTAATTGTATTGCTTCCCCCTGTATTTGATCTTTTAAAATTTTAAGAACAGCGCTAATTTTTCCGTTTAATATATCTTTAATTTCCTCTATAGAAAGGTTGTAATCATCTTCCTTCTGTAAACCTTCGCAAGGACCTTTGCAATTACCTATTTGATATTCTAAACATACTCTAAACTTACCAGCCTCGATATTAGGTTTTGTTAATGGAAGGTTACAGGTTCTTAATTGATAGGTATCTTTAATTAATCCTAAAATAGAATGCATCATAGATACTGATGGATAGGGTCCTAAATATTTTGAACCATCTTTTATCAACCTTCTAGTCCATTGAATACGCGGGAACTTTTCATTCTTGATAACAATCCAGGGGTAAGTCTTGTCATCTTTAAGCATGACATTGTATCTGGGTTGATGCTTTTTAATTAGGCTATTTTCTAGCAGCCAAGCATCAATCTCGGTATCAACTATGGTAAACGTTATCTCATTGATTTTGCTAATTAAAACACGGGTTTTAGCATTTACTTTATGACCATCCTTATTGAAATAGGAGGATACTCGATTTTTTAAATCTTTTGCCTTCCCAATATAAATCAACTCCTCATGTTTATCATAATATTGATAAACACCCGGTTTATGTGGTATATTTTTTAAAGCTGATTTATAATCGAACATCATTATAATACGGGAATTCTGATTTCTGTTGATTTTGGTGTTAACGATAATGGCGGTATACTTTATATCCTTTTTCTGGACATTAAGATATAGCAGATAGCATGTAATTCCGAGAGCTATCGTGACCGTCTAATTATTATTTTAAAACCCTAAACGTTCATCTAATTTAGTTGCCGGGTCAGATTTTTCTTGATTTTGATATTGATCACAATCCAATGTTATTGTAGACCCTCCTTTTGGTGGAGAAAAGTCTCCTTTCTTAATCCCCAATGAAGGATCGGCATAAACTTTCTTAATAAACAAGGCGAAAATCGGCAACGCGGTATTGGCTCCCTCTCCCAGATTTGTAGATCTAAAATGAATTGCTCTATCCTCGCAACCAGTCCAAACACCAGAAACCAGTTGCGGTGTAATTCCCATAAACCATCCATCAGAGTTGTCGTTTGTAGTTCCGGTTTTACCACCAATAGGATTATTTAACCCGTATTTATATCTCAATCTAACACCCGTTCCTTGCTCTACAACTCCTTTTAACATATAAGTCATAACATAAGCAGTTTCTTCATTTAAAGCTTGAACCACTTTTGATTTACGCTCAAACAACAAGTTTCCATTTTTATCTTCTACCCTTGTCAAATAAATAGGCTCGTTCCACACCCCATGATTAACAAAAGCGCTATAAGCACCCGTCATGTCATAAACTGATGCCTCGAAAGAACCTAAAGCAATAGATGGATAGGGAGGGACAGGAGTAGTGATTCCCATTCTTTTAATTAAAGTAGCCACTTGAGTTGGGCCAACTTGTTGCATCACCCAAGCTGTTATATAATTTTGTGATTTTGCCAACGCAGTACGCAAGGTAAGGTACCCTGGAATTGAGCCGTAACCTCTTGGTGTCCAATCTTCACCATACCCTTTTACTGTAAATGGTACATTATTTACTTTATAGCAAGGAGAAAGGCCTTGTTCGATACCAACAGTGTATGTAAATGGCTTTGCTGTGGAACCCACTTGACGAGTTCCCATTTTTACCTGATCATATTTGAAATGCTCAAAATCAATCCCTCCTACCCATGCTCTCACTTCTCCGTTCGATGGATCCATCGCCATCATAGAATTTCTTAAAAACATTTTATAATATTTTATTGAATCCATTGGCGTCATGGTAGTATCTATATTTCCTTTCCAACTAAAGATTTCCATCTTGGTTGGGGTATTGAAGTCTTTTTTAATTTCATCATCAGATTTACCATTCTCTTTTAATGCGATATATCTATCAGAGCGATGCATCCCTTGGATCAATAAGTTTTCGTTCCCCTTAAAAGGATTCATTCCTTTCCAATGTTGATTAAATTGCTGCTGCAAATCTTTCATATATTCTCGTTGTGCTTCTTCAGCATAACGCTGCATTTTAGAATCAATAGTTGTGTAAATTCTTAATCCATCTCTGTCTAAATCGTAAGAACTTCCATCGGCTTTGCTAATAGATAGATCCTTTAATGTTTTTTGAATATCTTGTTTTAAGATGGCTCTAAAATAAGTTGCCAAGCCTTCATTATGATTTGTGGGTTTAAAATGAAGATGCAAACTATCTGTTTTTTCTTTAGCATATTCATCATCTGATAAATACTCTGCTTCATGCATTTTACTCAAAATTAAGTTTCTACGACCTAAAGATCTTTCTGGATTTCGAGTTGGAGAATATAAAGTAACCCCTTTCAAAATTCCGATGAGCGTTGCAGCTTGAGCAGCAGTTAATTTATTTGCAGTGGTATTAAAATAAGTGCGAGCAGCTGCTTTAATCCCAAAGGAGTTATTTCCAAAATCTACCGTATTCAAGTACATCGTGATGATTTCCTCTTTCGTATAATTTCTTTCTAGTTTAACCGCAACAATTAATTCTCTTAATTTTTGAGGTAACCTTGCCCAAACAGACTTAGCTCTTGCTTCATCTGAAAAAAGATTGAGCGCTAATTGTTGTGTAATGGTGCTCGCTCCTTGTTTTCTACCAATCAAATTATATAAAATAATAGTAAAAGTACGTTTAAAGTCTATTCCTGAGTGTTCTCTAAATCTTTCATCTTCTGTCGCTATCAGCGCATTTATCACATTTGGAGAAATATCCTGAAACCTTATGCTTGATCTATTTTGAACAAAATAATTTCCTAGTTCTACTTTGTCTTTTGTGTATATTACTGATGCCTGATTACTTTTGGGGTTTTCCAAATCGCGAAAAGAGGGTAATTCTCCAAAAAGCCCAAATGACGTGGCCACAATAATAATGGTGATTAAAAGCACAAAACCAATGATGAATTTCCAAAAGACTCCGTTATATTTATTAATATCACTTTTATTGAGTGTTTCTTTTTTTTGCATTTTTATTTCTTTTCGGAGCTAAATTTTAAATACTGATCAACAGCTTCCCTTGTGTTTAATAATTGTAGATTACTTTCTGAGATTACAAATTTAAAATAATCATTGCTTTGTCCGTCCATAATTTTTGGTAATTGTTCATTTAAAGCATCCAAAATTATTAGTGCTTCTTTTTTAGAATAAAAGTTATTGCTAATAATGATGAACTTATCTGTTATTCCAACTCCTCTAATTAATAATTTGACTGTTGATGGATCGTAGTTTTTATAGAAATACTGAGATAAGCGAGAAAAAACTTGTGATATATTTTGTTTAGCATCTGTAAAATCAAAGACAATCACATGTTTCTGACTTAAATCTTCACTAAAAATTATTTCAGTTGGCCTTACGGGTTCGGGTTTCACCTCTCCTTTTTTGACATCAGCAATTATTTCCTTTTTGGGTTCCTCCACTTTTGGAATTGTAATGGCTGGTTTTATAGGCTCAATCTTAACCTCTTCTTTTTTAACTTCGGCAATTATTTCCTTTTTTGGATCATCTTTTATAACTGACTTAGGCTCTTCGACTTTGGGAATAATTAAGGTTATATTTTCATCTATCATTGGTGCATTTTCATCATCACTAATTAATGCAGTAGGTCTTAGGTCAAATGCTGCTCTATTTTTAGCAATAAAATCAATTTGTTGCTTTACCCTCGGCGTAATTTGATCATCATCCGGATAGGTTTTTATTATCCCATCTAAACTCACCAAAAATGGAGGGACCTTTTGTGTATTACCAATGGCTAAAGCTTCTAAATAAGCATACTGAGCTGACATATCTCCAAAAGAACTATAATGTTTTCTTAAGGCACTTATACTATCCAAAACACCATTATATTTTCTTTGCTGATACATTTGATATAAAAACTTGTAATTCTCACTGATTTGAGCTTTAAATAATTCTTGCTCTTTACCAAAGTTTGGATCATTTAAAGTCTTGGCATAAATTGAGTTTGGATACTTTTTAATCAGTTGATATTTGTACTCGTTTGCTTTCTGTACATCAATTGGCTGATACAAACGATAAAGTTGATAATTGATATTTGCTGCATCTACATAATTAGGGTAATTTTCGATAAGATTCTGGAAACTCTCTATTGACTTAATATTATCTTTCAAAACATCTTTATAAAAGATCGCAATTTCATTTAAAGCATTCGCAATATTGGCATATCTAATATCTTTTGCAGCAGGGCTATACGGTATTTTACCAATAAACTCTGCCTTTAAAGAATCCCTTTTTTCCTCGAACGTTTTCAAATCAGCGTTAACGCCATTATTTGAAATCAAATTTGTAGATGAGGCTCTGTTATCATTATTACCGACATTAGCGCTTGTTCTCCAATTATCGGCTAATTTCCTGTTTCCCCATCTCCTTTTAAACTCCTCAAATCCTTGGCTTAATGCCGCTGAATTATCAAAGTAAAAATTTCCACCAGTTTTATTTGATGAAGAGAAACTACTGATACTAGTCAATTCCGTAGAATTGACCAGACTTTTTTGTTGATTGCTAATTAATTGTTCTTTCTTGATATTAAAAATCTCCTCAAACTTAACGTCAATTTCCTCATTGGTTAAAGTGGCCAATTGTAAAGATTTTTTGTTTTCATCAATAAGAATTAGTCTATCCGCAAGATATTGAAGGTTATTCGACTTGATTGCTATGTTTTTATAATCAGGATAAGTTTTAGGTAGATATTGCAAAGTACTATCATAGTATAATTGCGCTTGAGTATAATTCTTTAAATCTTCGAAATTTAGTTGTGCCAGTTTTAAAAAACTTAAACCTTTTTGCTTAACAGTGCTAGGTATAGTATGAGCAGATTGTTTATAAAACTTAATCGCTTTATCGAAGTCGTTTTTCTCTTGGTAAGCAATCGCAATCTGATAATAGATCTGTTCTTTAAATTCTCTATTTTTATCTTCTTTAAGCAACTTAGTCAGCGTAGTTATTTTATCAAATTGTTTTCCTTCTTCACTTTCACTGATTCTAATTCTAGATAAATTTGCATTAAATGACATCTCAAATGCCGCATTACTTTTTACAATTTTAGAGTAATTTGCATAGGCGTCATCAGTTTGATTATTCAATTCCTGAAGTTGAGCTAAAATATATCTCCACCTAATTTTCTGATACTTATCTTTAGAAAAATCTATCGCCTTTGATAAATTTAATATGGCAGATTTAATATCTTTTTTTTCTAGATCTAATTTTGCCTGTAATGAAGCAACTTCATCTTTACTATATTTATAATTAAGATTTACGGCCATTTGCATCAAAGAATCGGCCTTAGTATATTTTTTTAAAGCAATATAACTTTTAACCTCCCCTAAATATGCGAGTAATTTATTCTTCTTTTCTTTAGGGAAAGTGATCCCAACATAACTATAGTATTCAACTGCATTATAAAAATCACCTTTTAAATACTCCGCATCTGCTATTAATAAGTAAGCATCATCTAGCCAATTACTTTCATACTTTTCTAATGCAATAGTATTTGATTTTTGAATCACCTGATTTAGATTCCCTGATTCGTTAGATGAAGACTGCTCATCCGGAATTGGGGATAATTCTAAAAGTTGATTATAATCATCATCGTAAGAACTTCTTATTTTCAATTGACTCTCTCTTAATAGCTCCCTTGCATTAAAATATATATTATAATGAGCCGTTACATTTTTCATCAAATGCAATTTATTCCCCTCCTTTTGAGAAGAACAGCTTAAAAGAGTGCCTGTAACTAGGAAAAAAAATCCTTTAGTGAAAAGTTTATAAATAAATTTCAATATGGTATTTTTAGATGATTGAAATAATACGAGTAAAATTATTTTATATTGCCGATATTCTGGAAATAAAGATATTAATAAGAATAAGATTTTTGAGGTAGAATGAGTAAAAGAAAAAAACTCATAGATAGGTTAAACGAAAAATACAAGCTCGTTATATTAAACGACGACACATTTGAAGAGAAAGCGTCATTTAATGCCTCACTATGGTATCTCATCATCGGGACAACTGCGTTTGCAATTATTTTAATATTCTTAACCATTACAACTATTAAATATACTCCTTTAAGAGAGTATTTAAGTGGCATTACTGATGCCGAATCTAAAAAGGACATTGTAGACGCCTATACTAAAATTGATTCTTTAGAACAAATATCTAAGGCAAATGATATTTATTTAAACAATATAAAAAACGTTATAAATGGAAATGTTGACAATAAGAAATTAGAAAAGCCTGAAGATATTTCTAAAGCATCCGATAGCATTAAGCTTAATCAAAAAATTTCTAAGGAAGAAAAAGAGCTAAGAAACTTAATTGAATCAGAAGGAAAATTTGATCTAAATGCTGAAAATAAGGAAGATAAATCAGGGATTGCATCTTATGCTTTTTTTAGCCCTCTTAGAGGGAAAATAACTGATCCATTCAACTCTGAAAAACAACATTACGGAATTGATATCGCCACTAGAAGAAATGAAAACATTAAAGCCACTTTAGACGGAACCGTTGTTTTTTCTAACTTCACTCCAGAAACTGGCTATGTTATCGCGATACAGCATGGTAATAATTTACTTTCTTTTTATAAGCATTGTTCTGTTTTAATGAAAAAAGTTGGTAGTTTCGTCAGAGCTGGAGAAGTTATAGCCGTAGTAGGAGATACTGGAGAATATTCAACAGGTCCCCATTTACACTTTGAACTATGGTTTGACGGCACACCAGTTAACCCTCAAAATTATATGACTTTTTAATTTCTCATCAAATGTTTAAAAAGCAAAAAAACGATTCATTACAAGGTGATCAAAAAGCTGGCTCTATCAATATTGTTGGCGTTGGCACTGAAATAGTTGGAGATTTAAGCACCAAAGGAGATATCAGAATTGATGGGAAAATTACTGGAACTGTTATTTCTAAGGCAAAAGTAGTAATTGGCACTACTGGAGAAGTAATTGGAAATATCTTTTCAGAGAGTGCCGAAATATCAGGAATTATCACTGGTGACGTTAGCTCATTAGAGCTTTTATTTCTAAAAGTAACAGCTAATATTAAAGGTGATATTATTGCCAACAAACTGATAGTGGAAAACGGGGCAAATATTACTGGCCATTGCCAAACTGGCATTTCTCAAACTAAATCTATTTTAAAACCCCAGTTAGATGGACGAGAAGAAATCATTGAAAAAAGAGAAGCCACCGCTTAATAATTATATTAAATATTCTGGTTTAGGCTTTCAAATGGTTGGCATTATAGGTGTTTTCACTTTTGCAGGATATAAAATTGATGAATCTCGTCAATCTAAAATACCCTTATTTACTGCTTTTTTGAGTTTATTAGGTGTCATTATAGCCTTGTATATTGTTTTTAGGGGCTTAAAAAACACAAATTGAAATCAGCAAAATTTTTATTAAACTTTCTCCTGCTCCTCCTCTCAATAGGCTCGGCCTTTTGGCTCATGAATAATTTTATTTTCCATAACCATTTACTTGTTCCACACTTTTGGATCATGTTTGGCTTTATGGCAGCAATTACTTTAGGTGTTTATTTAATTTCTGTATTAGGATTTAAAATAGATGGAAAAAACCAAGCATTTGTAGTGCTATCTGCAATCGTTTTTCGCTTTTTAGGAAGTATGATATTTGTGTTGATTTATCTTCAAAAAAACAGCGTGGATGGGGTATTGTTTATAGCCAATTTTTTTTCTATTTATTTATTATTAACTATATTTGAAATTTATAGTTTGTTACGTATCTTGCGCCACCAAACAAAAAAGTAAAATCGCCCAATAGATGGACATTAGCTACATTTTAAGTTTTAAAAATATCAAGTTAGGTGTAATTTACGCACTTTTATTAACTTGTATTGTTTCTAAATCTTTCGCTACCACACTTCAAGACCCTTCAGAAACACTTGCTTCAGAGGTAAAAACAGAACAACATGAGCTTGCAAAAAATCAAGAAGCCTTTGATCCAACCGCAACAGTTTTAGAGCATATTGCAGACAGTCACAGCTGGCATATATGGGGTCATTTATCATTGCCCTTACCTGTAATTTTATATACCAATAAGGGTGTCGAATTTTTCTCTTCCTCCAATTTAATGGATGAACATCATGAGCCTGTAAAATATAATGGCACTCATTACACCTATTTTAATGACCATGAGCACATTAAGGCATTAGGCAGTGATGGTTTAGTAGACGAAGTAGCAACATCCAAAATATGGGATTTCTCTATTACAAAAAATATCTTTTCGATGTTTATATCTATGGCAATAATTCTATGGCTATTTATCGCCATTAGTGGTTCTTATAGAAAACGTCATGGAAAAGCCCCAAAAGGCGCTCAATCCTTTTTAGAACCTATTATTATTTTCGTGAGAGATGATATTGCAAAAACTAACATCGGTTATAAATATGAAAGATTTATGCCCTTGTTGTTGACTTTCTTCTTCTTTATTTGGTTTAATAACATTTTAGGTTTGATTCCAATTTTCCCAGGAGGTGCTAATGTTTCAGGAAACATAAATGTAACTTTTGTATTGGCGGCTATAGTTTTAGTAGTTACCAATCTAAATGGTAACAGATATTATTGGGGGCATATTTTCAAACCTCAAGTTCCTTTTTGGTTATTGCCAATTATGTGGATTGTTGAGATTATAGGGGTAGTTTCTAAGCCTTTTGCTTTATTGATACGTTTGTTTGCGAATATTACAGCAGGACACATTATTGTGTTGAGTTTAATCTCTTTAATATTTATTTTCAAAACCATAGCCATGGCTCCAGTTTCTATAGCATTTGTATTATTTATGGATGTCTTGGAACTTTTGGTTGGTTTTTTACAAGCGTTCATATTTACTATGCTTGCCGCATTATTTATAGGCATGGCAGTTGAG
>JAHJVW010000135.1 GCA_018828585.1 Bacteroidota bacterium | reverse complement strand
CTCTCCCTGTGGGAGAGGGATCGAGGGTGAGGGTACAGAGTTTCATTGAAATACCAATCTCTAACTTTTCTAAAATAAAAAAAGGAAACCCATTGCTGAATTTCCTTTTGAAACTTGTATTTTTTATTGCTTAATGAATTCCCATCAACAATCTATTCCATCTAATTTTGTTCAAGAATGAGCCATTTTCATCCCAACTCATCCAAACAAATAAGGCTTTACCAACAATATGATCTTCGGGAACAAACCCCCAATAACGCGAATCCAAAGAGTTATGACGATTATCACCCATCATCCAATAGTAATCCATTTTAAAGGTATATTTATTAGACTTTTTACCATTGATATAGAAATCGTTACCTTTTATTTCTAAAGTATTGCCTTCGTAAATAGTTATTGCTCTTTGATAGACAGGGTATGTTAGGCTGTCTAAAGTAATTGTCCATCCCTTTTTCGGAATGATGATTGGACCAAAATTATCCTGATTCCATTTAAAATGAGGATCATGAGGGAATACCTGTTGATCAAAATCTGCTCTATCTCCTACAATTGGCGTGATGGCTTTTACATTCGAAAATGCCTTGATTTTTTCAACTGATTCTTTAGGCATGGTCATGATATATTCATCGGTATTGGCTCTTTCTACATCAACCTTAATATCAGCTAAAGCTTTTGGATTGAAATCAGTACCGTCAGTCTTTATATAGTATTGCGTTTGACTCATCATAGGCAACTCATTCGCTTTTCCGTTAATAAATACCCGAGCATCTACAATTTTTAAAGTATCACCAGGAATACCAATACATCTTTTGATATAATTCTCTCGCTTATCTACTGGACGGCTTAGCGGAGGATCTGCATCCATTGGATAATTAAATACTACTACATCATTTCTTTCTACATGCCCAAAACCTGGTAAACGATAGTAAGGTAACTCGATACCATCCCAATAAGCTTTTGTATTGATAATTGGCATCGTATGATGTGCGAAAGGAAATGCGACAGGTGTCATAGGTGTACGAGCACCATAACTCATTTTACTTACAAAAAGAAAATCACCCACTAAAAGCGTTCGCTCCATCGAACCAGTCGGAATGGTATAGGCTTCGATGAATAACCCTCTGATAATCGTGGCTGCAATAACTGCAAAAACAATCGCATCAAGCCACTCGCGGCCAGCGCTTTTTTTCTTTTTTTCTTTATTCTTTTTCCAGAATTTCCAATTCATTTTAAATTGATTTAGGCTTTAAAATCGTACATTTCTTTAACGGAGTAAAATCCTGTTTTACCCTTTATCCATTCGGCAGCTAACACAGCGCCCAGCGCAAACCCTTGACGGCCATGTGCTATATGCTTTAATTCTATACGGTCTACATCCGAATCATAAATTACCGCATGTGTTCCAGGAACTTCTCCTTCTCGGTAAGATTCTATGATTAGATGATTGGGTGGATGAACTGTTACATCATCATCTACATTTATAGCTACCCACTCTGTTTTTTGATCAAATTGTTCGATAATATCTTCAGCAATGGTAATGGCAGTACCGCTTGGTGCATCTAATTTATGGATATGATGAATCTCTTCCATTCCCACGTCGTATTGATCCGAGAACTGATTCATTATCTTAGCGACTTGCTGATTGATCTGAAAAAAGATATTCACCCCTACACTAAAATTAGAGCCGTACATTACGGTAGATCCTACCGCTTCGCATTCGTCTTTTACTTTTTGTAGATTCCCATACCAACCAGTTGTACCTACCACTAAAGGAGTTCTAGATTTGATACATTCTTCGATATTATTCATTACAGCATCTGGTGTACTAAATTCAATCGCTACATCTGCTTTAGACAGATTTTCTGGCGTCAGTTCGTGGCTATTATCTTGATCTATCGTCAAAACAATTTCATGACCTCTGTCTAAAGCAATAGATTCAATCATTTTACCCATTTTTCCGTAACCTAATAGGGCTATTTTCATTTATTAAAATTTAGTTTTAGCGTCAACATGGGCATTGGTGCCGCATAGCCAGTTGACGCGTACGAAGGTATATAAATTGACGGTTTTATTCTAAAAGATAAATCATCGCCCACGTCAAACGTGGCCAGTTTTGCACTCACATACGAGTCTAGAATTTGGAAGCCATAAAATGCGATGAAACCGTACAAAGACAAATCTCTATTTCTACGGTAAAAGTCTTTTGCACTGTAAATCTGCTGATCAGGAATTCCCTGATATTGTGGGAATTTATAGCGATCAATTTGAGCTAAATTTTGATTGGCTTTTCTGAATTGACTTTCGGTAAGGAATTCTTTGTAATATTTATTGTTAAAGTTGTAAACTAAACCAATACCTACAAATCCACCATAAATTAAAGGTACCTTCCACCATTGATGGTTACGGGCTTGTCCCCAACCGGGTAATACGGCTGATCTTAAAGCTGCTTTCCTCGTGTTTTGTAAATAGGTAGAATCTTTAAATAAGGATCCTATTTCTTGACCAAACTTTTTGGCTTTTAGCTTTAAAGAATCTGATTTGGTACTTGGTGGAGATTTTAACCGCACACTGTCTTCTTGCTGAGCTTTTCCCTGCAACATCGCAAAAGTAAACAAAACCAAAAAATAGTATTTCAACATTACCAGTCTAGCAATTCGAGGATACGGCTAAGGTCATCATCAGAAAGAAAAGGGATTTCTATACTTCCTTTTCCACCGTCCTGAACTTTCATTTTAATTTTTGTTGCAAACTTAGATGAAAGATCATCCTGAATTTTTTGGTATTGAAACGAAATTCCATCGCTTTTCTTTTCTTTGGATGTAGGTTTTATTCCAGTTTGTTTCATAGAGCGAACCATATCCTCCACTTTACGAACCGATAAATCCTTATCTAAAATCTCTTGAAAGATAAAAAGTTGGGTAGCAGGGTCAGCAACATTGATTAATGCTCGAGCATGACCCATACTTATTTTATTATCGCGAATAGCAGCTTGAATAGTTGGCGGCAATTTTAATAATCTTAAATAATTGGTAACCGTTGATCTATTTTTTGAAACGCGATCTCCTAATTCTTCCTGATTGATTGCACACTCCTCAATCATCCTTTGAAAGCTTAAAGCGACTTCAATAGCGTTTAAATTCTCACGTTGGATATTCTCAATCAATGCCATTTCTAGCATTTGCTGATCATCCGCAGTACGAATATAAGCTGGAATCTCTGTAAATCCTGCCATTTTAGAGGCTCTCAATCTACGTTCTCCCGAAATCAGTTGATAATTATCATGCCCCATTTGCCTAACTGTGATAGGCTGAATCAATCCTTGTAATTTGATGGATTCTGATAACTCTCTTAAAGCGTCTTCATCAAACTCGAAACGAGGTTGATAAGGATTAACTGCTACCTGATTAACTTTGATATGACTAATAGCCCCTAACGCTGCTGATGGATTGTCTGTAATCGAGTTACTGTTATTACGGTCGTTTCCACCACGCGAGTAATCAGGATTATCATTTAATAATGCACTTAAGCCTCTTCCCAAACCTATTTTTCTGTCTTTACTCATTATTTCACTACCTCCGTTTTATCAGCTGGGTTTTCTTTACTTAAACCATTTTTATAAATGATTTCGCGGGCTAAATTTAGATAATTGATGGCGCCTTTAGAGTTCGCATCATGCATAATTACGGATACTCCAAAACTTGGTGCCTCGCTCAATCTGGTATTTCTGGCGATGATGGTTTGAAAAACCAAATCTTCAAAATGCGAGCGAACTTCTTCTACCACCTGATTTGACAGACGTAAACGAACATCATACATCGTTAATAAAATACCTTCAATCTGCAATTCAGGATTTAATCTGTTTTGTACAATTTTAATGGTATTTAATAATTTGCCTAAACCTTCTAGTGCAAAATATTCGCATTGAACCGGTATAATTACAGAATCTGCACCTGTTAATGCATTAATGGTAATTAAACCTAAGGATGGGGAACAATCGATGATAATAAAATCATAATCTTTCTTCACTTTCTCCAAAACCGCTTTCATTTTATATTCACGGTCATGCAGATTAATCATCTCAATCTCTGCTCCTACTAAATCAATATGAGCGGGCAATAAATCTAAGTTGGGTGTATCTGTTTTCTGAATAGCTTCTTTGGCCGGAACGTCATTGATGATACACTCGTAAATGCTATTTTTTATGGTACGAGGGTCAAAACCAATCCCTGAGGTAGAATTAGCCTGTGGATCTGCATCCACAATTAAAGTCTTAAATTCTAAAACTGCTAAACTTGCCGCTAAATTTATAGAAGTAGTCGTTTTTCCTACTCCTCCTTTCTGATTGGCAATGGCGATGATTTTACACATGTATGATTATCCTTTGAAGCTTCTTGTTTACAATGTTTTAAGTTAAAAATAGGCTATTTTTTGTATTTTAGCCAATATTTAACGTTTTTCAACAAGTCGGCAAGATACAAATTTAAACAATATCAATTTCCACACGTTAAAGCAATTTATAAACAAAAAGAGCGCATGATATTAATTGTTTCGGGTACCAACCGACCAAATAGCAATACCTTTAAAGTATCAAAGTATTACCAAAAAGTTTTAGCCGAAAAAGGTATCGATTCTACTATTTTAGATTTGTGCAATCTTCCAGAATCTTTAATTAGCCCAAATTCTTATCAAAAAAATTATACCGATTTTCAAGATTTTCAAACTCAAATAGATGCTGCAGAAAAACTGATCTTCGTTATTCCAGAGTATAATGGTAGTTACCCTGGCATATTGAAACTTTTTGTTGATGCTTGCGCCTATCCAAATTCATTTTTTGATAAAAAAGCGGCCTTAGTAGGTATTTCAACAGGAAAATATGGAAATATTCGTGGAATTGATCACTTCACTGGCGTTTGCAATTATGCCAATCTTCATGTGTTACCACTAAAAATACATATTCCCTACATTAATTTAGAGCTTAACAAAGTGCATCATCTTTATAAAGAAGACACCCTAAAATTTACCAATCAGCAAATAGATCGATTTATAAAATTTTAGAAAAGCAACGCTGCTACTTCTTAAATTCAAAGAGTCTCTCTTTAGGCTATTTTTTTGCTGACCTATAATTCAAAAGCAAAAAAGCTATCGCTATAATTAGGGTTATAATTATTGGCTTTTGTAATAAAACGTGAATTTTTATTCTTCCAGCTTTTGCAACCCAATAATTACAATTAAATCATTGCCAACATGGATAGCCAAATCAAAAAATTGCTACCTTTAAAATTCATTTCTAAAGTGAATACTTAACCAATAAATCTATTCATGGATATTAAAATTACCAAAACGCAACATTCAAAATTAGAAGATATTGATTTTGATGATATCCCTTTTGGCAAAAATACGTCAGATCACATGTTTGTGATGGAATATGCTGATGGGGCATGGGGGAATTTCAGAATTATTCCTTATCAAGGTTTTGTCCTCGATCCTCAATCAAAAGCCCTACAATATTGCCAATGTATTTTTGAAGGCATGAAAGCAACGATGGGAATAGATGGCGTCCCAAAACTATTACGTCCTGATTTGAATATCGAGCGTTTTAACCTTTCTGCAGAGCGTATGTGTATGCCTTCAGTTTCTCAAGATGTTTTTTTAAAAGCTTTAAAAGCGATCATCGCTACAGAAATTAAATGGATTCCAAAAGCAGAAGGAAGCGCTTTATACTTACGCCCAACCATGATTGCTACAGAAAGTTCACTAGCAGTTACCCCTTCAGATACTTATACATTTTACATTTATACCAGTCCAGTTCAGCCCTATTTTACAAAACCCGTTCGCTTAGTTACAGAACAAACATTAATTAGAGCAGTGCCCGGTGGAACAGGTGAAGCAAAAACTGGAGGTAATTATGCTGGCTCATTAAAGGCTAGCGAGTTAGCCAAACAAAAAGGATTCGACCAAATAGTTTGGTTAGAAAGTCCCGAATTTAAAAAAGTACAAGAAGCCGGAATGATGAATTTGTTTTTTGTAATTGGCGATACCGTATTAACACCAAAGCTATCTGGAGCAGTATTAAAAGGGACTAATCGAACTTATTTTATTGACATCTTAAAAGAGAAAAATATAAAAGTTGAGATTAGAGATATTTACATTGATGAAATTATAGCCGCCCATGAAAAAGGCGAATTAAAAGAAGCTTTTGGATCAGGAACTGCAGCAGTGGTTTCTCATATTTCTGAAATTACACATGATGATACTTTAATGGTTTTACCTAATGTTGAAGAAAGAGAAATTAGCAACATGCTTTTTAAAGAAATTAACGGCTTAAGAGCTGGCACCATAGCAGATAAACGCAATTGGTTAGTGCCAGTTGAGGTATTTGAAGAAATAAACTAAACATAATGATAGAGAAAATCAGTTGGAGCAGTGTTCCAGTAGAACAGGTAAATGAAAAAATGAAACGACAATTTATTCATGGAGAGAAAGTGATGATTGCCAAAATGGAATTTGAAGATGGATTTGAAGTGCCTTGGCATTCGCATCATAATGAACAAGTTACCGAAGTTTTTGAAGGTACGCTACGTTTTTGGTTTGATGATGTAGAGGATAAACACCTTGATATTTTACCAGGCGAATCGATTGTGATTCCAGAAAATCGCAGACATAGAGCCTTAATGATTGGTAAAGTAATTGAAATTGACACTTTCGCTCCACCAAGACAAGATTGGATTGATGGTTCTGACGCATACTTAAGGAAATAATGGATTTAGGATTAAAAGATAAAGTTGCTCTGGTATTGGCATCAAGCAAAGGTTTAGGAAAAGCTGTTGCTTTGGAGTTAGCTAAAGAAGGTGCAAAAGTGATTATTTGTGGGACTGATGAAGTTGCTTTACAACTAACAAAAGCCGAAATTGAAGTAATTGCGCCAAATCATGTAGCAGCCATTGTATGCGATTTAACCGATGAAAAGCAACGCAAGAACTTGGTGATGGAAAGTGTTAAAGCCTTTGGAAATATACAAATTTTAGTAACCAATGCTGGTGGACCAGCCTCTGGACCATTCGAGCAATTTAATTTAGAAGACTGGAAGAATATTTACAACGCTTTATTCTTAAGTGCCGTAGATATCATTCAACAAGTTTTACCAACTATGAAAGCTAAAGGTTATGGCCGAATTTTAACCATTACATCTATCACTTTAAAACAACCTGCCGATAATTTAATCTCATCCAATGCGGTAAGAACTAGTCTATTAGGTTTGGTTAAAAGCTTATCCAATGAAGTGGCTGCCTATGGTATTACTGTAAATAACTTAATGCCGGGTTATACCAGCACCAACCGTTTAGAAGGACTAATTGAGAAAAATCCTAAAGTCAATGAAGTGAAAGAAACCATTCCGATGAAACGTTTTGGTAAACCTTCTGAGTTTGCTGGTGCAGCTGCGTTTTTACTAAGTGAAAGAGCTAGTTATATCACTGGTCAATCGCTAGCGGTTGATGGTGGTTGGATTAAAGGGAATTAAATTAAAAAATCGTAAAAGACAAAATATTGTTAGATAAGAACAAAATTTATCAAAATAACGAGTATAAAATTGGTTTAATAAGTAAACGGTGCAAATTAGAACAGTTCAAAAACAAGATTACGAAGCAATAATCAAACTATTAAAACTTAACACCCCTCTTTATTTTGCTAAAGAAGAAGAAAAAGATTTACGCTACTATTTAGAAAATCATGCTGAAAATTTCTTCGTTATAGAAATGGAAAAAGAAATTTTAGGGTGCGGTGGCTTCAACTTTTCTGAAGATTTAAGTGTTGGCAAGTTAAGCTGGGACATTTTTCATCCTCAGCATCAAGGAAAGGGATTTGGAACCCTACTTACGCATTTTAGGATAGATAAATTAAAAACATATCCCACCGTTAAAACTATTTCTGTTAGGACTTCCCAATTGGTTTATCCATTTTATGAGAAATTCGGTTTTAAAACCAAAGAAATTATTAAAGATTTTTGGGCTGTTGGTTTTGATTTGTATAGAATGGAGTTTTCACTCTAAAAATCTCTATTGAAATCTTTTAGGCTGTTTCTTTTTTAGGGAAAATCAAAGACGCAACAACACTCACTGTTAAAATCCCCACAATTACGAAAAGTGAATGTATAGTGGTAAATCCCCAAAGCGTTAGCCAGTGATGTACCAACATTTTGACACCTATGAACACCAGTAAAACAGCCAATCCAGTTTGCAAATAATGAAATTTCTGAATCACATTTACCAATAGAAAAAACATGGAACGCAAACCCAAAACCGCAAAAATATTGGAAAAGAAAACGATAAAAGGATCTTTAGTGATAGAGAAGATTGCTGGGATAGAATCTACTGCAAAAATCACATCAGTAAATTCTATGATGAGTAAAACCAAAAAAAGTGGCGTAATAAATCTTCTACCATTTTCTTTTACGAAAAACTTTTTGCCTACAAATCTAGGGTAAACAGCAAAGTATTTAGAGGCAAGCTTTACTACTTTATGATTTTCAGCATCTATCTCTTCGTTATCATTGGTAAAAAACATCATTCCTCCCGAATAAATTAAGAAAGCACCGAAGACATATAATATCCAACTAAACTGATTCACCAAAGTTGCCCCTAGAAAAATAAAGATATAGCGCATAATAATGGCACCTAAAATTCCCCAAAATAATACTCTGTGATAATATTTCTCCTTCACTCCAAAGGCTGCAAATATGAGCACCATCACGAAAATATTATCTACAGATAGTGCATATTCTATTATATAACCCGTAATAAATTCTAAACTTAAGTTCTCTTTATAGCGATTAAGATTCTCTTGAAAATTAGTTGAATTAACACTGATTTGATGCTGATGCGATTTAACTATTTGTTCAAGTTGTGTTTGGGTTTGAATATTGTGAAGCTCCTGTCCTTCGGTCTTTAAAAAGAAATAAAAGCAGATGGCAAAACTAACCCAAACAGCACTCATCACCGCAGCCTGAGAAAAAGAAACTGGTTTATCTTGTTTATGGAAGATCCCTAAATCAAGGGCTAACATTAAAATAATGAAAAATGTAAACCCACCAAAGAAGATCAGTTCATGGCTCATCTATTTTTTCCTTTCTGTGGTAAAGCGTACTAAATCGGCTAAGCTTGCTTTAGATTCGGTATTGGGGAAAGTATTTAAAATCTCAAAAGCTTGAGCTTGATATTTCATCATTTCTTGCTCGGCGTAAGCTAAACCACCACTCTGATGCACAAAATCTATGATTTGATTAATCTTCATCGGGTCATCATTATGGTTTTTTACCAAATTAATCATCTTCTTTTTCTCGGCTTTTGCAGCTTTGTTTAATGCATATATTAGTGGAAGTGTCACTTTTTTCTCTTTAATATCTATTCCTTTTGGTTTCCCTACATCATCTAGTCCAAAATCAAATAAATCATCTTTTATTTGAAAAGCAATTCCAACTTTCTCTCCAAAAGAGTGCATCAATTTCACTGTTTCCTCATCGGCACCAGCAGAAGCTGCACCAGCAGCACAACAAGAAGCAATTAGAGAAGCAGTTTTTTGACGAATGACTTCGTAATAAACTTCCTCACTAATATCCATTCGCCTTACCTTTTCTATTTGCAGTAATTCGCCCTCGCTCATTTGTTGTACCGCATCAGAGACAATCTTTAATAACTTAAATTCACCATTATCTACAGAAAGTTGTAACCCTTTAGAAAGTAAATAGTCGCCTACTAAAACGGCAATCTTATTCTTCCATAAAGCATTGATAGAGAAAAAACCGCGACGTTCAAAGGAATTATCCACCACATCATCATGCACCAAGGTAGCGGTGTGTAATAATTCTACCAAGGCGGCACCACGATAGGTAGATTCTGTAATCCCCCCACAAATATTTGCGGAAAAGAAAACAAACATCGGGCGCATTTGCTTTCCTTTTCTTTTTACGATGTAGTGGGTGATTCGGTCTAAAAGAGGTACTGAGCTCTGCATCGAAGTTTTAAACTTTTCTTCGAAAGCATCAATTTCTTTTTCTATGGGTTTTTTTATCTCGTCGAGCTTCAGCATTGCCATCCAAACAAGCATTTGTGGGTTCGGTTTGCAAACATAAGGTAAAAAAGCGGATAATTTGAAGGTAATTTTGAGGGATAAAGGTCTTAACTGCGGCTTTTATATATCTTTACTTCATAAATTTATAATTACAATGAGATCTACCCTATTAGTTACTTTATTCATACTAATCACTAGCCTTAGCTTTGCGCAACAGAAAGATACGGAACCTGCCAAAAAGTTCAAATTCTTTAATCGTACTGGATTGAGCTATACTTTTGGATTAAATGAAACCTTCCCAAATCAAAAAGTAAATGCTTTACATGTTAAAACAGTAGTTGGCCTTACAATGCCTCAAGTAGGGTTTGGAATTGGTTTGGAGAACGGAAGTTTTAAGTCAAGTACAGGCTCTGGCGCTAATTTTAATACTTTGGCTTTTACTGGAAACCTACATGTTTTGGCAAAGCCTATTGAAACTAAAGAACTCAATTTCTTTGCTAAAGGAGCTGCTGGTTATGCGGTGAGCATTTCACGATATTACGACAAAGGTCTAACTTATGAAGGAGCAGTGGGAGGAATATTAACAACAAAAAAAGGTGGAAGGTATTTTCTACAAGCACTATATAACTATCAATCTTTCGATGACTTTTCTAATGCAAGCGGAAAAATTTATGTTCAATCTATTGGATTAGGTATTGGAAGTTGGTTTTAACTAAGAATAATTTTCCTTTTCCTGACGCTTTTTATACCAATAAATTGTTGTGAATATTAAATACAACCAAGGTAGATTATGAAAAACTAAATCAAAATAATCTAAAAGCTGCATTCCATTACCGCCATCAAAAAGCCATTTTAACTTCTCGTAAGAGTGTGGCATAGGATAATAAGGAGTAAGACCAATAGTTACGCATAATATTAATGCTAATTTTACATGGTCCGACGGTTTAAATTTCATGCCGCGAAACTAGCAATAATATTTAAAAGTTGTTGCTTTTGAACCAAACCAGATTGTCGCCATTTTAATTCGCCTTTTTTGAATAAAATTAAAGTAGGTACTCCTTGTACGTTGTAGGCCTGAGCAGCCTTCGGATTCTTATCTACATCTATTTTGATGATGGAAACTCCTTCTCCCAATTCCTTCTTTAATTCTTCCAATATTGGAGACATCGCTTTACATGGACCACACCAAGTAGCGAAAAAATCTACTAAAACTGGTTTATCCTGACTAATGATTTCTTTAAAATTTCCCATTTTTTTAGTTTGTTAGTGATTAGTTGGTTGGTTTGTTAGGTTTTACCAGTCTAATTAACTAACAAACCAACAACCTAACCACCTTTAATATACTTATTATAAACCCACCTTACTGCATCCATATTTAGTGCCAAATAAACGACAATCACAATTAAAATGCCTCTGAGTTTCCCAAACCTTAAACCTAGCAACAACAAAAAGGTTAATGCGATGGTGTGACGATAGATATAATATTTTGTCGGTTTCAAATTTAATGCGGCAATTTGTCCCTAAACTTTCCATAAACCCAAGTCCCAGCTATTGCACTTAATAAAGTAATTATTACAGCTAGAAATCCACTTCCAATTTGAGCAAATAAAGGCCCAGGGCAAGCACCTGTTATGGCCCAGCCTAAACCGAAAATTAATCCTCCAAAAATTTGTCCTTTATTAAATGTTTTGGGATGAAAAGCTACTTTTTCACCTTCTATGGTTTTGATATTGAATTTCTTAATTAAAAAAATAGAAATTGCCCCTACCACTATTGCAGTTCCAATTACACCATACATATGAAAAGCTGCTAACCTAAACATTTCCTGAATCCTGAACCAGGAAATGATTTCGGCTTTTACAAAAACTATCCCGAATAAAACTCCTAAAACAAGGTATTTTAAGTTAGAGAATAAACGCTCTTTTTTAATTTGGTCGTTTGGTGCTTCACACTCCATTGGGTGTTCAATCACAAATTCTTCTACTTCGGCCATTATGCTATTAATTTAAAAATGTAGGGTAATAAAATCCAGGTGGAGATGAAACCTCCAACCATAAAACTAATGGTGGCAATTAAAGATGGGAGCTGTAAATTTGATAAGCCCATAATGGCATGTCCTGAAGTACAGCCACCAGCGTAGCGAGTGCCAAAGCCTACCATAAAACCTCCAAAAACCATAAAAATCAATCCTTTTAAAGTAAAGATTTGATCGACACCGAAAATATCGTTGGGCATCAATCCGCTGAAGTCCTTTACGCCTAAAGCGGATAATTGCGCTTTAGTGCTTTCGGCAATTTGTATAGGCTCTGGATTTGATAAAAGCTGCATTGCGATAAGACCTCCTAATAAAATTCCTCCAACGAAAAACAAGTTCCATATTTCCTTTTTCCAATCATAACTGAAGAATGGAATTTTTGAAGGCATACAAGCTGCGCAAATGTGTCGCAATGAGGATGACACTCCAAATGATTTATTGCCTATCAACAATAAAGCGGGTACAGTTAATCCAATTAATACTCCGGCCACGTACCATGGCCAAGGTTGTCTGATGATTTCTAACATTTGTTTTAATTATAATTTTATCATCACCTCGAGGAACGAGAGGTCTCATTTGCAAGTTTTAATCTTGCTAGTGAGATGTCTCCTATCGCCGACATGACGGAGTTTTCTAATTTTTATCTCCATGGTCTGTGCCCTCACAGATCATTTTATTTAATTATTGTTTCGGTCTGTGAGGGCACTGACCGAAGTTATTTGATTGCGTTAACGATAGCACCGGATACCGGCTTGTGGCTAATGCCTTGAGCATTATGAGCGGATAGCGTGTCCTGATAGCTCGGGAAAACGACCAAATCTTATTTCATCTTCTTACTCTGACAAACAAAATCTGTAGTCTCAAAACCAGCATCCTTTAAAGCGGCAAAACCACCATCCACATTTGTTATATCGTCATAACCACGAGCTTTCAAAATCGAAGAGGTAATCATAGAGCGGTAACCACCAGCACAATGCAAATAATAAGGCTTTTGTTTGTCAAATTCGTTTGTCCAATCGTTAATAAAATCCAGCGGACGGCTTAATGTAAACTCTAAATGTTCCGCATCGTATTCGCCTGGCTTTCTAACGTCTAAAACTTCTAGCTTTTCTTTTTCTGCTAAATTCCTTAACTCATCAGCAGATACTGTTTTAACAGAATCCACTTCTTTTCTTGCCGCTTTCCAAGCCTTGATTCCACCTTTTAAATAACCCATGGTATAATCATAACCTACACGAGCCAATCTTTTTACGGCTTCTTCTTCTCTTCCCTCATCAACAACTAATAAAAGGTGTTGCTTTAAATCGGTGATTAAAGCGCCAACCCAAGGTGCAAATTGACCATCTAAACCAATAAAAATTGAATTTGGAATAAAAGATTCCGCGAAAGCTTGAGGAGAGCGAACATCTAGAACTAAAGCGTCTGTAGCATTTGCAGCAGTTTCAAATTCATCTGGATCTAGGGCATTTAATCCTCTTTCATAAATCTCATCTATAGCGTCGATCCCTTCCTTATTCATCTTCGCATTTTTAGGAAAATACTGTGGCGGAGGCAAAATTCCAGTAGTTAATTCTTTAATGAAAGCATCTTTAGAAATATCGCTTAAAGCGTAATTTGTTTCCTTCTGATGACCTAAAGTGTCAAAAGTTTCTTTGCTCATGTTTTTACCGCAAGCCGAACCAGCACCGTGAGCCGGATAAACGATCACATCATTTGGCAAAGGCATAATTTTTTCTCTTAACGAATCGTAAAGATGCCCAGCCATTGCTTCTTCTGTGGTATTAGCAGATTTTTGAGCTAAATCCGGGCGACCCACATCACCTATAAATAGCGTGTCACCAGTGAAAATACAATAAGGCTTGCCATTTTCATCCGAACATAAATAAGTAGTAGATTCTGGCGTATGACCTGGCGTATGCAACACTTTAATGGTAATCTTACCAATTTTAAACTCCTCGTTATCCTTAGCCGTGTGGGAAGAAAAACCTGTAACTGCTGTTGGCCCGTAAATGATTTTCGCTCCTGTTTTTTTTGCCAAATCAACATGTCCGCTCACAAAATCAGCATGAAAATGCGTCTCGAAAACATATTTAATTTTAACGCCAGCCTGCTCTGCCTTTTCAATGTAAGGTTGCGTTTCTCTAAGCGGATCTACAATAGCTGCTTCGCCATCACTTTCCATATAATAAGCACCTTGTGCCAAACATCCAGTGTAAATTTGTTCTATTTTCATATTATTTTAGATTTGAGTATTGAGATGTTAGATATGAGAATCTTGCGTCTTTCTACTTTTTACTTAAAATCACAAACAACTCAGAACCCTTTCTTGGCGCTATTGAGTTATGAGCTTCATGCATTATTTTAATCTCGAATTTTGGCTCGAATAATTCTCTGTATTCATCTTCGCTCCCACCAAAAGGTGGTCCCTCGAAAGGAAATTCTTTGTTAAATAAAAGACCTACAATTTTTCCTTTTTCGGTTAATAAACGATGCGTGTGTTTTACGTATGCTATTCTTAGTTCTGGATTGATAGCACAAAAAAATGTTTGCTCTAAAATTAAATCATATTCTCCTTCATGATTAAAGAAATCATCTTGAATTAAATTATAATTTGAAGTATCAATTTTTACTAATTTCTCTTTTAAATTGCTCAATGCTTTCTCAGCAAAATCAACAACTGTTACATTTTTAAAACCATTCTCTAATAAATAAATGGCTTCATAGGCATTGCCAGCTCCTGGGATCAAAATTCTTAATTCTTTATTTTCTAACTGATGGATATAGCTTTTGATAGGCGGAGAAATGGCTCCTAAATCCCACCTTGTTTCTTGGTTGATGTATCTACTATTCCAATAATCTGCATGAAGCATTTCCATTAAATTAATTCTTTAAAAATGATCACGACAGCCATTGCCAAAACAAAATATCCAAATACTTTTTTTAGCTTTTCACTATTTAAAAACTGGTTTAAATAAATCCCTAAGAAAATCCCTGCCGATGCGATAGAAGAGAAAATCAATAAAAATTCCCAATTAATTTGTGGCAGGTTCAAGATATCTCCGGTAAAACCAATTAACGAATTGATGGAAATAATTAAAAGTGATGTTCCGACCGCTTTGTGCATGGGTAAACTCATAAAGAAAACCAATGCGGGTACAATTAAGAAACCTCCGCCAGCACCTACCAAACCAGATAAAACGCCAACTATTACACCATTTAACAAAACTAAACCATATTTTATTTCTTGCTTTTCTTTAATCTCTTTCTTTACTCCAAATACCATTTTTACTCCTGAAATCAGCATGATCAATGCAAAAAATAACATTAAAAATAAATCTTTTGTAAGTGTAAAACTTCTTATTTGAAACAAGGTATCAGGCATGGCATGAATCACAAATTTGCGCATCAACCAAACGGTAATAAAAGCTGGAATTGCGAAAATGACAGCCATCTTTACGTTGACTAATCTCCTTTTGTAATAGCTACCTGCACCCACTAAGGAAGTTAATCCCACAATAAAAAGCGAATAAGCCGTTGCAATAACGGGTTCTATTTTAGCTGCGTATACCAGAACCGGAACAGTTAAAATGGATCCACCCCCGCCAGTTAAACCTAAGGAAATCCCAATAAAAAGAGCTAAAAAATAAGTTAAATACGTGTGGAAATTTATCATTACATATTACAGTTACAGTTTTCCATACAATCCAAAAGCTTAACCAAATCTTTCTCTTTTAAAGAATAAAAAACTTGTACGCCTTGCTTATCTGCCTTTAATAATCCTTTGATTTTCATATTGGTTAAATGGTGGGAAATTAAGGATTGCTCACTGGTTAACTGTTCACAAATTTCGTTTACGCTCATTTGATGATGAACATCCAATAGGTTAATGATGGCTAATCGAATAGGATGCGCAACTGTCTTGAGTATAAAGGCAGCCTTTTCCAATTTATCAGGTGTTAAATTTCTAGTGAGTGTTTCTGTCATAACGATACAAATCTATGAACATATTATCATATATAGATATAAAAATATCTCGAACGTTTCAAACAAATGTTTACTTTTATTTGTAAGGATATAAATCTAAAGCTGACTAAATCACGTAAGCTATTATAGAATGACAAAAACAGCGATTATACTTTTTGCGCATCTTCCAGAGTTTGAGGCTAGGGCTAAGAGTATGTCAGCTATCTCATCAAAAAAAGCTACCCAAAAAATATCTATTGCTTTAACGCAACATTTTTACACATTAGCAACGCAAACCTCTGCCGACACTTTCTTAATAGATAGTTATCATCAAAAAGGTAAAACATTTGGGGAAAGAATTACAAACGCTTTTACTGAGGTATACGCCAAAGGATATGAAAATGTGATCTGCATAGGAAATGATTGTCCTGAATTAAATTTGAATCAGCTTCAAAATGCCATTTTCGAAACAGAAAAAGGTAACGTGGTTCTAGGTCCAACCCGGGATGGTGGAGCTTATTTAATTGGCATTCCTAAAAACTCTTTCCATAGCGCTTCATTTTTAAATATCAAATGGCAAAAAAGAAAGACCTTTAAAGATTTAAAAAGCCTTTATCACTCTCCAATTACAGAATTAGAGCTATTTACAGATTTAGATTCGGCAAATGCAATTTCAGCTGTAAATCCAAAAAACACATTGATTAGATTTCTACACCACATCATTCAAGATTTCAAATTAGATTTAAAGGTAACTATAACTCCTTTTATCCTTGATTTCTTTTTTGTGAGCAGAGCCTTCTTAAAAGGCCCACCGTTATTTGCCTGAGCAAATAGCTTTCGTTTTAAAAAACCAACAAAATCTTTTTAGTACATAATTTTTAATAATGCTTTGGCATCATTAAAAACATTACACAATTATCATGGCAAATTATTTTAATTCAGAAGATCTTAAAAAATTCGGAAACATCACCGAGTTTCAAAAACCAATGGGAGATAAATTCTTCGAGTATTATACCGAAGTTTTTAAAGAAGGTGCTTTAACCGTTAGAGAAAAATCGTTAATCGCGTTAGCAGTTGCACATGCTGTTCAATGTCCTTATTGTATCGATGCTTATTCTTCAGACTGCCTTAAAAAAGGAGCTGATGAAGAGCAAATGATGGAAGCTGTACATGTGGCGGCAGCGATTAAAGGTGGCGCAACCTTAGTTTTCGGAGTACAAATGATGAATCATGTTAAAGATAATACAATGTAATTATGGGTGTTAAACAAATTTCAAAATCTTTAAAGGCTTCTGGAAATGCATTGGGTGATCACTTTTACCAGCTAAAAGTTTTATCACAAAAAGACATTCATGATGGTGCTTACGAGAATTTTCATAAAAAGTTAAAATCTTTAAACGTAGATGCAATTAAAGTTTCTGAACTAGAGATTTTTCAAATCAACATAGGCAAACTTTGTAATCAGACGTGTTCACATTGCCATGTGGATGCAGGCCCCGATAGGAAAGAAGAAAACATGTCTTTCGAAACTTTGGAAAGATGCCTGTATTTAATTAAAACCTATAATTTTAAAAAAGTCGATATTACTGGAGGAGCACCAGAAATGAATGCTTACTTCAGATGGTTTGTAGAAGAATGCACCAAAGCAGGCGTAGAAGTAATGGTGAGATGTAACCTGACCATCATCATGGCTAATAAAAAATACCATGATTTACCAGATTTCTTTAAAGCAAACCACGTTCATGTGATTTCTTCATTGCCCTCCTTTTCTGCCATGAGAACAGACGCTCAAAGAGGTGACGGTGTTTTTGAAGACTCAATTGCAGCTTTAAAAATGCTGAATGCGGTAGGTTTTGGACAAGAAGATAGCGGTTTAATTATTGATTTGGTCTACAACCCATCAGGTGCGTATTTACCAGGCGACCAAAAGTCTCTGGAAGCCGAATTCAAAAGGCAATTGAAAAGAAAGTTTGACATTGTGTTTAACAGTCTTTTTGCCATTACTAACTTACCGGTAAGCCGTTTTTTAGATTATTTATTAGAAACCGGAAAATATTTGGACTATATGCATGAGTTGGTTGGTGCGTTTAATCCGTCAACTTTAGATGGATTGATGTGTAAAAACACTATTAGCATAAGTTGGGATGGTTTTATGTACGATTGCGATTTTAACCAAATGCTTGATTTAAAATTTACAGGTAAAGCAAAACATATTGATGATTTTGATTTTGAGGAAATATTAAACAGAAAAATTATTGTAAACAACCACTGTTATGGATGTACTGCAGGAGCAGGAAGTAGCTGTGGCGGAGAGATTGCTTAAAATTAAAGATATGTCCAACACCATTCACGAAGAAGTCCAAAATTATTACGGTAAAGAGCTTCAACAAAGTTCTGATTTAAAAACGACTGCTTGTTGTACGCTAACTGCTCCTCCAAAACATATTTTGGAAGCTTTAAGAAATATACATGACGAGGTTCAAGATAAATATTATGGTTGTGGACTGACCATACCCGATCAACTAAAAGGCTTAAGAATTCTGGATTTGGGATCTGGAAGCGGAAGAGATTGCTACATCGCCGCACAATTAGTGGGAGAAGAAGGATTTGTGGTTGGAGTGGATATGACTAGCGAACAGTTAGCAGTTGCCAATAAGCATTTAGAATATCACAGAGAGAAATTTGGCTATGCAAGATCAAATGTGTCTTTTGTGAAAGGCAATATAGAAAGTTTGGATGAGCTGGGTTTTGAACTAGAAAGTTTCGATTTAATAATTTCTAACTGTGTTTTAAACCTGGTTGTTGATAAGCAAAAAGTATTGAACGATGCCTTTAAACTTTTGAAAAAAGGGGGAGAAATGTATTTTTCTGATGTTTATGCAGATAGACGTTTTCCTAAAACCTTACAAAATAATCCAATATTATGGGGCGAATGCCTTAGCGGTGCATTGTATTGGAACGATTTCTTGAACTACGCTAGGAATGCTGGTTTTACCGACCCAAGAGTAGTAGAAGATAAACCTATTGGGGTAGATCATAAAGAGATTGAAGCATTAATGGGCGATATCAAAGTATATTCTGTAACCTACCGATTATTCAAAATAGATGGATTGGAAAGTGAATGTGAAGATTATGGACAAGCCGTCTCTTATAAAGGAACTATTGATGGCGCAACACATTCCTTCGATTTAGATGACCATCATAACTTTCCAAAAGGCAAAATGATAACCGTTTGCGGGAATACGTACAAAATGCTAAATGATACCCGTTATCGCGAAGCTTTTGATTTTTATGGTAATTGGAATACTCATTATGGTATTTACGAAGGCTGTGGTGGAAAAATACCTTTTTCTAAAACTGCTGATGGCGAACCTACAGTTTCCTGTTGTTAATTTTTGATGCGAGAATTTGAATTCACAATTTAAAAATACCTGCATTTTATATTTCACAACTCAACTAGAGAGTGAAAAGCTTTTCTCTTCGCACAAGAGGAAGCAAAATGCAATACAGAAAGTCTTATTTGAAAAGACCTTAAGTGAGATCCAACAATCGGGGTTGGCCTATGTCATCAGTGATGGCAAAACCTATGGACAGTCTTTTGGAGAAAGAATAAAAGGAGCTGCTGGAGGAATTTTTCAGTTAGGGTATGAAAACCTGATTATCGTAGGGGATGATACACCTCATCTTTCAGCCATTAATTTATTGCAGGCTCAAAGAAATTTAGAAGCTAAAATTCTAACGATAGGTCCATCTTCTGATGGAGGTTCTTATTTAATCAGTGTAAGTAAAGACAATTTTCATAAGGGAATATTAGAAAATCTTGATTGGCAGAGCCATTTATTTCATAAACAGCTTATCAGTAATTTTGAGCATTTTGGTGCCAATTATCAATTACTTCAAACTTTTATTGATTTAGATAATGAGATTGCCATAAATATTTATTTAAATCAACCACATCACTCCGCAATACAAAAAATATTATCTAACATTCTCTCGGAAGAAATCAAATTTACTACTGATTTTCTGACTGAGGATAGTGGACTCATCATTCAAAATACTGATCGAGGTCCCCCTTTAGTTATCCAGTCTTCCTAAAACATTAATAAATCAAATTCTTATTTAATACATAAATCGGATGAAATCAATCTTTACGATTGCATTTTCCTTTTTGCTCTTGAACTTTGCTTTTGCACAAACTAGGGTAATAGGAAGTATAACTGACCAGGTAACTGGTGAAAAACTGATTGGCGTAAGTGTGAAAGAAAAAAACACTGCCAACGGAACTGCATCCAACGTGGATGGGAAATTTAGCTTAACGGTAAACTCCAAGAACGCAATTTTAGTTTTTAGCTATATTGGCTTTACCACTAAAGAGTTGGCCTTAAATGGGCAATTAGACCTTTCTGTAAGCTTAAGCCCTGGATTAATATTAAATGAAACCGTAGTAACGGCTTTAGGTTTAGAGCGTGATTCCAAATCTTTGGGCTATAATGTCCAGCAGATTCAGGCTAAAGAGATATCAGAAGTAAAATCAGTTAATTTTCTTGATAACATTACTACCAAAGTTGCCGGGGTGACCATTACACAAGGTGCCAGCGGTGTAGGCTCATCTTCAAAAATTGTAATCAGGGGAGAAAGCTCATTTGCTAATAATAACCCACTTTTTGTGGTCGATGGCATTCCAATTAACAATAATCAAATCGTACCCAGATCTGTGGAAGCACCTTCAAGTTTCCAAGCGATAGATTTTGGAAATGGCGCAATGGACATCAATCCCGATGATATTGCCTCGGTTTCTGTTTTAAAAGGAGCTGCAGCTGCCGCACTTTATGGCAGCAGGGCGGCTAACGGTGTTATTCTAATTAACACCAAAGACGGTAGCAATTCCGAAGGTTTTGGGGTGAGCTTCAACTCTACCAGTTCTATTGAAAGTCCGTTTAAACTACCCCAATTTCAGAATACTTACGGCCAAGGTAATGGCGGTAATTTTGCATTTAAAGATGGTTTAGGTGGCGGCGTGAATGATGTATTAACTTATTCATACGGGCCGAAACTCGACCAAGGAACTTTAGTTGCGCAATACAACAGTCCTGTTACTTTGCCTGATGGGCGAGTGGTGAGAGGTGGCGATGTTGGGCTTTATAGTGGTATTCCAATTACTCCTACTCCATTCATTTCACATCCTAATAACCTGAAAGATTTCTATCAAACAGGAAAAACGTTTATCAACAATTTAGCTTTTAGTGGCAAGTATGACAAAGGAAATTACCGTTTATCATATACCGATTTAAACAGTCAATCGTATATTCCAGGTGTCGATTATTTGAGGAAGAATGTTTCAGCTAATCTTAATTTTCAACCTGTAACCAAGCTCAATTTTAAGTCAACCATTATTTATCAAAATGCAAAAAGTAATAACCGCCCCTCTAGCGGATACGGTTCTGAAAATTTACAATACGGCTTATTAGCTTGGTTACCAAGGTCGTTAGACATTGCTCCTCTAAAAAACTATTGGCAGCCAGGTTTAGAGGGATTAAGAAATTACTCTTATAATTATACCTATTTTGATAACCCTTATTTCATTTTAAAAGAAAATAGAAATGAGCTAAACCGTGATCGTATTTTTGGGAATATTGCCCTGAAATATGATTTGCTTCCTAATTTGTATGTGCAGTTAAGAGGCGGCATGGATTATAGCAATGAAGGTAGAAGGTTACTAAGAAATTATAGCACCAATCGTTTTAAAAACGGTGCGTATGCAGAGCACAATGTGTTGTTTAGAGAAATTAACACAGACGTATTAGTAAACTACACCAAAAAAATCAATGACTTTGGTTTTGATATCTCATTAGGAGCAAATCAAATGAATCAGCAATTCAAAAGTAACCAAACACAAACATCCGCATTAGCGCAACCTGCCCTATTCACTTTATCTAATGCCGCAACCCCATTAGAAATTTTTACTTTTGCAAGCAAGAAAAGAATCAATAGCGCCTACGGAATCGCAAAGTTGAGTTTCAAAAACTACTTGTTTGTAGATGTAACTGGAAGAAACGACTGGTCTAGCGCATTGGCAACACCAAGTAGTACTAAAAACACCTCCTTCTTTTATCCGTCAGTTTCTGGAAGCTTGGTGCTTTCAGAATTGGTTAAAGTTCCACAAGTGTCATTTTTGAAGCTTAGAGCAAGTTATGCGCAAATTGGAAATGATACCGACCCTTATCAAACTGCTGGCGCATTTGTTCCGGCTACGCCTTATAATAGCAGCCCTACACTATCTGACCAAAATATCATATCAGACCCAAATCTTAAACCAGAGCAAACTAAATCGGCCGAGTTTGGTGCCGATATCCGCTTCTTTGGTGATAGATTAGGTATTGACGCAACCTATTACAATTCACTTACCGAAAATCAGATTCTTTCTTTACCCGTATCACAATCAACAGGATATGCGCAAAGAGTGACCAATGGAGGTTCAGTACGTTCTAAAGGTGTAGAATTGATTTTAACCGGAACACCCGTTTTAAGTAAGAATTTTAGATGGAATGTTTCAGCTAATTTTAGCACCAATACATCCACCGTTGAATCTTTACCAAACGGAGCAAAACAATTGACTTTGGCTTACGCCCGAGTTTATGACAGCCCTAACCAAACCGTTTATTACATCGCTACCGAAGGCGGGAAAATAGGAGATATTTGGGGAGATGGCTACGTGAAAAATGCCGATGGAAAATTTATTGTAGATAACAATGGGAATTTAATAGCCGATAATAAACTGAAAAAATTAGGGAACTATAATCCTGATTTTATGCTGGGTTTCAGCAACACCTTTAGATATAAACAATTCGATTTTGGCTTTCTTTTAGATTGGCGACAAGGCGGAATTTTAGTTTCTAGAACTTTAGCATTAGCCGGAGTAGCCGGACAGTTAAAAGAAACAGAATACCGCCCAACTGAAGGTTTAGCTTTTGATGCGGTGATGAATACAGGCACAGCAACAAATCCAGTTTATGTTCAAAACACCAAGAAAATTTCGGCTGAGAGCTACTACCGTCAGTTTTACGATCGTAACCACGAAGAGAATAGCGTTTACAGCGATTCGTATTTAAAGCTTCGCCAGTTTAATTTGGGATATACTTTTAGTAAAGCTTTGCTTGCCAAAACATTTCTAAAAAATGTACAAAGTCTAAAACTATCCTTTATCGGAAAAAACGTTTTTGCGATTTCAAAAATCCCGCATTTTGATCCGGAGCAGTTAGCAGTACAAGGAAATAAATTCTTGAACGGAACAGAAGATATGTCGTACCCAAGTGCCAGAAGTTTTGGCTTGAGTTTAGGTGTTAATTTTTAATAAACTAGTGATGAAAAAATATATAATCATTTTAATTACAACTCTAGGATTGGCATCGTGTACCAAAGATTTGAGTGAAATCAACACCAATCCAAACTCCCCGATAGACGCACAGCCTTCCCTTTTATTTAGAAAGGTTCTGTTTGACTACGGAGAGCAAATGTCGTTCGAAGCTTTTGATGCCGGAAACTTATTAGGTCAGTATTTCACGATGATTGACTTTAACAATTTTGATCGTCATGCTTTGGCAGAACCTCTATATGCAGGAAATCCTTGGCCATTTATTTATAAGAACCTTCGTGATAACGAGATTGTATTGCAGAAAGCGAATAGCAATCCCACCTTTGCAGTGTATAAAGGGCCGGCTTTGGTGATGAAAGCTTACATGACTGCTGCTTTAACTGATTTATATGGCGATGTTCCTTATGGTGAAGCGCTGAAAGGAAAATCAGATATCTATACACCAAAGTATGATAAACAAGAAGACATCTATCAAGGTGCAAACGGAATTCTAAAAAATCTGGAAAATGCTATTACCGCAATGACTGTCTATAATGGCGCCACAAAATTAGATGGTGATATTATCTACAGCGGCAACCTACAAAACTGGATTAAATTCGCCAACTCTCTTCGAATCAAATATTTAATGCGGATTTCTGGAAAAGTAGATGTGAAAGCGCAGCTTCAAGCAATTTATTCAGCTGGAAATTATATTGGAGCAAATACAAATAATGCTGTTTTTCAATTTTCAGCAACAGCGCCTAACAATTTCAGAATCACTACGGCTCGAGTAGGCGATTTTAGTTTATACATCCTCTCTAAAACAGCAGAAGAAATTTTGAAAGGTTATAATGACCCAAGGCTTTCTTTATTCTATCGCCCAACGGCTGCAAATGCAGTGAATTATACGGGCTTAATTAACGGACCTAATGCAGCAACTACTCCTGTCAATGTATCTAATTATAGCCTAACTGGTACCATTTTCAGAGAAAACGGAGCAAATTTGAAGTTTAATTATATGACAGCTTGGGAAACCAATTTCTTTTTGGCTGAAGCCGCTCAGAAGGGTTATATCACAGCATCGGCAAAATCTTTATATGATTTAGCTGTTATGCAGGGCTTTAATTATTGGAATGTTGCCATGCCAGATAATTATTTAACAGCCGGCCCAGCATTGTTTAATCCGCTTTCTCCCGATGCTTTAAAACTCATCATCACCCAAAAGTGGATTCCAAATAATTTGAATGGTTATGAAGCTTGGATAGAATATCGAAGAACTGGATTTCCAGATTTAAAACCAGTGCAGGCCAGTAGAAATAATGGTTTATATCCAGTAAGAATGCCCTATCCACAAGAAGAATCTACTTTAAATGTAGATAATTATAAAGTAGCAGCAACGGCAACGAACAATAATAGCATCAATACAAAAGTTTGGTGGAATAACTAAAATGGAGAACAATACAGTCACCTACCTGCAATGGGGTTTTATTTTACTGTCAAGCATTTTAATTTTTGCTTTGGCACCCATTGCCAAAACCACTAGAGATTTTTTTTACGGAAGTAAAAATGATAAACAACCCAATGCGATACTACTTACCAGTAGTTTAGTCATCAGTTGGATTTTTGCTAAATCCATCACCAATGTGGCTAACCTAGGTTTGAGTTTCGGAATTGTAGGTGTGGTTTCTTATGCTACTTATTACCTATCTTTTTTGGTGGCTGGTTTTGTGATTTATAAAATGAGATTGAATGGCAGCTTTAAAAGTATTCATCATTTTATTGGATCAAAATATGGAAAAGGGGCGCTATACCTTTTTTCCATATTAATCGCTTTTAGATTATTTAACGAGGTTTGGTCGAACACCTTAGTCATTGGCTCTTATTTTGGAGATGCAGGTTCAACACCATACTATGCTTCTATCATTGTTTTTACATTGCTCACTTTAGCTTATGCTTTAAAAGGCGGGATGAGTACTTCTATCCTTACAGATGTGATACAAATGATACTTTTTGGGGTATTGCTAACTTCTATTTTAGCCTACATTTTACCTGAGATGCAGGGTAATTATAAACCCATTTATCAATCCGGAACATGGAGTATGTCGACTGGAGGAAATTTAGTCCTCGTCGCATTTTTACAATGTTTCAGTTATCCTTTTCACGATCCGGTCTTAACTGATAGAGGTTTCATCACCTCTCCAAAAACAACTTTAAAATCATTTATTTGGGCTAGTATTATTGGAGTAATTTGTATTGCGTTATTCGGAATTGTAGGAATTTTCGCCCAAACCAAAGGAATGACTGGACAAGCGACTGTAGAAGTAGCGAAGTTCTTCGGACCAGTGATGCTACTCATCATGAACTTCATTATGGTCACCTCTGCTGCTTCAACATTGGATTCAGCTTTTTCCTCTTTCTCTAAATTGTATAACATTGATATTTTTCCAAACCGGGAATTAAAAATCAGTAAAGGGAGAATAGCGATGGTAGTACTGACTATTTTAGGAACCATCCCCATTTTCTTTAAACCCGAAATTTTATCTGCAACTACCATTAGTGGAACGATGGTAATTGGTTTGGCTCCGGTATTCCTATTCTGGAATAAATCCATGCCCAAATTCTCTTTTTACGGACCAGTAATTTTTGGATTATTAATGGGTTTGATGATTGTTTTTGAATGGGTTCCAAAATCATGGATATTCACCGAAGGTAAATACAACGATTTACTGGGTGTCAATTTATGGGGCAGTTTAGTGTGTTTCATATTATTCTTTATTCCTTTGTTAAATAAATCATGGAGAAAATCATAAAAGATTTAGGAACACTTAACGGAAAAATTATGGTTTTTGGTGGAGTTTATTCTAATCTCCAGGCTTTAGAAGCTATAAAGGAATTGGCTTTCGCCGATGGAATTTCTTCAAAAAATATTATTTGTACTGGTGATATCGTTGCATATTGTGCGCAACCTAAGGAATGTATAACTTTAATTAAAGACTGGGGAATTCATTGCATTGCAGGCAATGTTGAACTCAATTTGGTTAATGATATTGACCATTGCGGTTGTAATTTTGAAGATGGTAGTCGCTGCGATACATTCTCTCGTCAATGGTATCCATATTTAAAAAGTCAAGTCAACCAGGATGATATTGATTGGCTAGCAACCATTCCAGAGTTTCTTTCTTTCGCTTACGCTGATAAAAAAATGGCGGTTGTACATGGTTCCTATTTCGATACCTCGGAGTTCATTTTTAAATCGACGGAATGGGAAAAGAAACAAGCCAATTTTGATGCGCTTAACGCCGATATAATTTTAGCAGGCCATTGTGGTTTACCGTTTTCACAAACGAAAAACGATAAACTTTGGCTTAATGCCGGAGTAATAGGAATGCCCGCAAATGATGGGACACCCAAAGTTTGGTACGCCATTCTTGACGATTCCAATGGATTCAATTATGAAATCAAAGCCCTACGTTACGATTTTGAAAAAGCTGCCGAATTAATGGATGATAAACCATTACCTAAAACCTATCAACAAACTTTAAGAACTGGCATTTGGGATAACTGCGAGATTTTACCTGAAACGGAAACTAAATTACAGGGAATTCCTCTTGTGTTTTAAGCAAAGTCTTTTGTTAAATAAACCGGGACGACAGCTTACACCGCAGCCACTTTTTCTCGAGGAGAGGAGTATAGCAAAGCACTGAAAATCAGAAAATAGTAGTAATAGCTTTGCTTTACTAATCATTTCATCTTTTATAAAATTTTGTTTGTTAAAGTCTAATTTTCCGATTAGGATGACCAGAGAGATGAATTTTTATATATTTATTGCCTAGATAAAGGATTAGAATTACCATGATATCACTAGAGAAAATTTTCATCGAAGCGTTTAAATCTGTTGACGTCACGGTTAATGGCGACAAGCCATGGGATATACAAATACACAATCCAAAACTGTATTATAGGATTATAGCTGGTGGTTCTATAGCTTTTGGAGAGGCTTATATGGACGGATGGTGGGATTGTGAAGCCGTAGACGAATTTATGCACCGGGTACTATACCATCGCTTGGATAAAAGATTACCAAGGGACATTAATACCCTATTTTATTATTTAAACGCAAAGTTTAAAAATAGGCAAACCTTGGGCAGAGCTAAAGAAGTTGCTTATAAACATTACGACATAGGAAATGTGCTTTTTGAAAAGATGCTCGATTCGCAAATGCAGTACTCATGCGGTTATTGGGAAAAAGCAAGCAATCTTGAAGAGGCTCAGGAAGCAAAACTTGATTTGATTTGCCGTAAGCTTAAACTTGAAAAGGGAATGCGTCTTTTAGAGATAGGCTGTGGATGGGGCTATTTTGCCAAATATGTTACTAAAAAGTATGGTGTTTCAGTTGTAGGTATCACTATATCTGAACAGCAAGCTATTTTGGCTCGTAAAGTTAATAAGGGTTTACCGGTCGAAATTAGGGTTCAGGATTACCGTGATGTAAATGAGAAATTTGACAGAGTAGTATCTATTGCTATGTTAGAGGCTGTTGGTTATAGAAACTTTAGAGAATATATGGAAGTGGCCGCCAGAAACCTTACGGACGAGGGCATTTTTTTCATCCATTCCATTGGCGGCAATTACGATGCTAAAACAACTGACCCTTGGATTGATAAATATATTTTCCCTAACGGGATGCTTCCATCTGCAAGTCAGCTATCTAAAGCATGGCAAGGCCTTTTTGTTTTGGAAGATTGGCAAAACTTTGGAACCTATTATGACCCAACGCTAATGGCTTGGCTTAAAAACTTTGAAGAAAGTTGGGATAGCATCAAACATGATTATGACGAACATTTTTATCGCATGTGGCGTTATTTCCTTTGTTCAAGTGCGGCATCTTTTAGGTCGAGGAAAAACCACCTTTGGCACATTGTGTTGACAAAACCAGTTCGATTAGGGATGTATGACTCGATTAGATAGACCTGATTTTAAAATAAATCTAAACCTTGATAATTTTTCACAAATCTAATTACATTATCAGTGATATGAAACTCCTCTGGCGTATGTAAAGTGGTTAGGGCAATGGCTTGCATGCCTGCATTTTTTGCGGCTTCTACTCCTTTTGGTGCATCTTCAAAAACCAAGCATTTATCGTAATCCACACCTAAAATATCAGCTCCTTTGCTAAAAGTCTCGGGATCTGGTTTGCTTAAAGTTACGTCTTCTGCGCTCACCACCACTGGGAAATACTTTCTTAAATTTAAGTTATCCAAGATAAAATCGATATTAAAAGGAATAGCTGCGGAGCCAATGGCCATTTTTATTCCCGCCTGATGCGCCTTCTCTAAGAACTCGTCTAAACCATCAATCAGTTTCAAATGAGGTTTGAATGCCGCTTGGTATCTCCTTTCCTTTTCCATAGAAAATTCGTCCATTTGCTCTTGCGTAAAATGATCTTTCCCAAAAACCCTTTCTAAAAGTTCTGAATTCTTCCCATACATCTCTAAAATCGTATCCTCATACGAGATATCAGATTTTAAATCATCGGTCAGGATTTCATGCCATGCTCTGGCATGAAAGTGCATATCATCTATAATGGTACCGTTGAGGTCAAAAAGGTAAGCTTCGAAAGTGTTGCTCATTCGGATTTAAATAGTTATAAATGAAGTCAGTTTAATTAACCTCTTTTACAGATGTTGGTTCAAGTATTTAGCGCTTTGATCAATGCTTTCAAATGGATCTATGGTAAATGTCTCTTGCTCCATAATTGGATATTTTAATCCTGATAATTTAGCCGCCTTAAAAATCGGTAGATAATCAATTGTTCCTTTTCCTATGATCTCATTAATTTTTGGATTGTCCTTATTCATATCTTTAATATGCCATAACTTGAATCGGTTTGGGTATTTTTTAAATAAGGCTAATGGATCTTGTTTGGCCACATATATCCAATAAATATCCATTTCAAAATCTACCAATTGAGGATCAGTACCGTTTAATAAAATATCATACGCAGTTTGATTATTTGGTAAAGGATAGAATTCAATATTATGATTATGATAAGCCAGTTTCAAACCTGCATCTTTCACCATTTTTGCAGCGCTATTCAACTGCTGTAACCAAGCTCTTGTTTTGGCCTCGTCCTTATAAATTTCAGGGTTCAAATGAGGAACAGTAATATATTGACTGCCTAACACATGTGATGCATCAATATATTCTTGAATGATTTTTAAATCTCCCGTTTGCTGATAAGCTCCAAAATCATAATGAGATGATGGACAAGTCAACCGATACTTATCTAATAGAATTTTAAATTCTTTAGAAGTTAAACCCCAAAAACCATTTTCCAAAGAATAACCATAGCCTTCTACATAAGAATATCCTGCTTTAGCTACTTTTGCAATTACATCCTCCACCCCTTTTGGCAACTGTTCGCGTAAAGAATACAATTGAATTCCAAATTTTTTGCTTTTAGGCATAGCCATGCATCCAAAAGATGGAGCAATTGCTACTCCCGCTGCCAAAAGTCCTAATTGGGTAATAAATTCTCTACGCTTATTCATTTTTTTAGTTTTAGATATCACAAATTTTAATGGCTTCTGCTAATGAAGCTCTTTTGTTTTCATTTTTTGGAATAAACTCCTGTGCCACATATCCTTTAAATCCTGTTTGATGAATTGCCCTCATAATGGCAGGATAAAATAATTCTTGCGACTCATCGATCTCATTTCTTCCTGGAACACCGCCTGTATGATAATGGGCAATATAAGGATGAGAGGTCTGGATAGTGCGAATCACATCGCCTTCATCTATTTGCATATGATAAATATCATACAGGAGTTTAAAATTATCAGACCCTACCATCTTACATAGCTCTACCCCAAAAGAGGTATGATCAGCTAGATAATCAATATGATTAACTTTACTATTGAGTAATTCCATTACAATTGTTACTCCATGTTTTTCTGCAAGGGGTATAATTTGCTGTAATCCTTTAGTGCAATTGATCAACCCTTCCTCATTACTCATTCCTCTGCGGTTACCACTAAAACAAATCAGATTTTTATAACCTGCTTTTGCTACCAATGGAATCATATTGGTATAGTTTTTAACTAATTGTTCGTGAAATTTAACTTCACCAAAGCCATCCACTAGATTGATTTCAGCACCGTTACACATGCTGGAATAGAGCCCATATTTCTGAAGGGTCTCCCAATCCGAAGGACCTACAAGATCTATCGCTTTTATTCCGATCTGTTCACATAATTGGCAAAGCTCATCCAAACTGAGAAAACCATAAGTCCATCGACAAACTGAGTGATTGATATTACCTTTTAAATTATTATCCAATGGTATTAAATCCTTAAAAGAGCTGAAAAGCGTTGAGGTACTTGCAAGTGCAGAACCAGCAACAATAGTTTTGATCACATCTCTTCTGTTTGTCATCACGATTATTTTATTTTGACCAATTTATTTTCTTTAAAAAATAGAGCAAATAAAACCATGACTACGGCAGCAATTCCAGCAGGAATAAGCCAAACCATCTTCCAGTCTACTAAATTATCTGCCGTCTTATAAGTATCTGTGATTATTCCGGCGATGTAGAAACCTATTAACATTCCAATTCCGTAGGTCGCCAGTGTAATCAATCCTTGAGCTGCACTACGATTTTTTTCACCCGCTCTGGCATTGGTATAAATTTGTCCTGAAACAAAAAAGAAATCATAACAAATACCATGTAAAGCGATTCCGATGATGAGCATAAAAGTTAATTCGCCTGAATTACCATAAGCAAAAAGGACATACCGCAATACCCAAGCTAACATCCCCAATAACAAAGTATTCTTGAATCCAAATTTTTTGAAGAATACAGGAAGTAATAACATAAATAATACTTCGGAAATTTGTCCCAGTGTCATTTTCCCAGTCGGGTTTTCTAAACCTATTCCAGATAGAAAAGGATTAGCATTTTGATAATAAAATGCCAGAGGAATACAGATTAGAATAGAGGAGATGAAAAACACCAAAAAATCTCTATTCTTCAATAACTTTAAAGCATCTAAACCTAAAATGTCAGAAACTGTTACTTTTTCGTTTTTGTTAGATTTAGGAGGTGTTAACGGTAAAATAAAACTAAATAGGCCGAGGACTGCAGAAGCTATACCTGCCATTAAAAAAGTATTACGCAAAAGACCTCCAGAAATATTTACAGAAGAATCCCAATGAAAAATATAACTAATCATTAAGCCAGCCACAATCCAACCTATAGTTCCCCATACTCTGATGGTAGAAAACTCCTTTTCAGGATCATTCATTTGATTAAATGCAATGGAATTGACCAAAGCTAAGGTTGGCATATAAGCAATCATATAACCCAATACGTAAGGATAAAATGTTTCGAAATTGGTAGATTTATACATTAGAAACATTAGCAATGCGCCAATCAAATGTAAGATCCCTAAAATTTTCTCTGCATTAAAATAACGATCAGCAATAAGCCCAATGATAAATGGCGCAATGATTGCCCCAAAAGATTGAGTAGAAAATGCAGATGCAGTTTGAGTGCCACTAGCATTCAAATTTCCACCTAAAAAAGTCCCCAAAGTAACAAACCATGCTCCCCAAATGAAAAATTCGAGGAACATCATTAAAGATAATTTAAAACGGATACTGGTATTCATGTATAAAGGTTTTAGGTGAAGGTTTAAACTTTATAATTTTTTGATCATGATATTTTTGAACCACACTTCATTTCCATGATCTTGAAAAACAATCTTCCCTGTCCGCTCTTTACCAAAATCTGGCATATCTTTAAATTTACTTGCCGCAACCATTTTATTCCAGCCGTCAGTCCACATAGTGGTAGAAACAACAGTCTCTCCATTGAGTATGAAATCCAATTTCCCATTGTCCGAAATAATTTCTGCATGATTCCATTCTCCAGCTGGTTTTACCGTTTCTTTACTACATGAAATTAAATCATATAAATCCCCTGCCCTGTGTTTGATGATTTTAGCATCTGGATGACCCATATTATCTAAAACTTGCATTTCTGGTCCCGTAAAATAAGGTTGAGCATATTTACTAAAATCGTCATTCACATGAAACATGACTCCAGAATTCCCATTTGCAGCTATCTTCCAATCGTACGTTAAGTGAAAGTTTCCATAATTCTCATTAGTGGCTAAATCTCCTCTTTGCGATGCATCAGTAATGTTAGGATTAAAATGAAGCGTACCTTCATCTACTGTCCATGCTGCGCCTACCATACTTTTTCCATACGTATGAAAGTTAGCGGTGCCGCTATTCAATAAGTCATCATAGCCTTTTAGGCTCTTTTGTTGGGAATTGCATCCTAACGAAACTGCACAGATTATTGTGCATACAAATACTATTTTCATCTTTTTTTATTTTAGGCTTAAAATATATTTTACCATGGTTTCCGCATCTGCTTCAGCAATTTGTGGATGTGGGGTCATAGGTATCTCGCCCCAAACACCTTTACCTCCAGCTATAATTTTACCCGCTAAAAGCGTCACATTATCCGCCGTAGCTGCATACTTTTTCGCGACATCTACATAGGCAGGACCCACCAGTTTCTCTTGTTCTTTATGACATCCTAGACAGTCGGATTTGACAATTAATTCTTTACCAGCGGCAAAATTATCACTAGCTGCCTTGTTTTCAGAAACGGTCGAATTATCAGCTTCAGTAGAGGAGCCAGACCCTCCGCAGGCAACAATTAATGTGCTGGCAACTGCAATCATGTAAATTTTAATTTTCATCTTATATTCCTAATAGTTTTTTATTGTAATTCTGATCACCACTTGCGGACGCAAAATCGTCGAAAGCTTTCTCTGTGACTTTGATGATGTGATTCTTGATAAATTCAGCTCCTTCTCTTGCTCCATCTACCTGGTTTTTAATGACACACTCCCACTCCAAAACTGCCCATCCCTCAAAGCCGTATTGCGCTAATTTGCTAAAGATAGATTTGAAATCTACCTGTCCATCTCCAAGAGAACGGAATCTACCGGCTCTATTGATCCAGCTTTGGTAACCGCCGTAAACGCCTTGCTTTCCGGTCGGATTAAATTCAGCGTCCTTAACATGAAACATTCTGATTCTTTCATGATAGATATCCAGAAATTCCAAATAATTTAAGCATTGAAGAACAGAATGTGAAGGATCAAAAAGAATACAGGCCCTAGGATGATTATTCACTTCTTTCAGAAACATTTCATAGGTAATCCCATCATGTAAATCTTCCCCCGGATGTAATTCAAAACAAGCATCTACATCATTCTCATCAAATACATCCAATATAGGTTTCCAACGTCTGGCTAATTCCTTAAAGCCAGTTTCCACCAGGTTTTGCGGTCTTTGAGGCCATGGGTATACAAAAGGCCATAATAAAGCTCCGCTAAAAGTGGCATGTGCTTTTAATCCCAGATTCTTTGAAGCCTGTGCTGCATATTTCAATTGTTGAATAGCCCAAGCTGTTCTTTCCTTTGGATGACCATGTAATTCTTTTGGTGCGAATGCATCAAAAATAGTATCGTAAGCAGGGTTAACTGCAACAAGCTGCCCTTGTAAATGAGTGGAAAGCTCAGTGATTTCTAAGCCAGTAGCGTTTATTCTACCTTTTAAATCATCAGCATAATCTTTACTCTCTGCCGCTAGTTTCAAATCAATAAAGCGAGGATCCAATGTAGGTATTTGTATCCCTTTGTATCCTAAATCTTTAGCCCAGCTGCACATGCTCTCCAGATTGTTGAATGGTGCATCATCACTAATAAATTGCGCTATAAATAAACCCGGACCTTTAATTGTCTTCATGTTCACTTTCTATATTTAACCATTTAACTTCACTTTCTCCGGATGCTATTACCGTATCTATAAATCGCATCCCGCTGATTCCTTCCTCTACACTAGGATAATCCAATGCTTCTTTTGTCGGTTTTTCGTTATTTAATTCTGCTAAAATACAGTTAGCAAAATTTCGGTATAGATTAGCGAATGCTTCCAAATACCCTTCGGGATGACCCGCTGGAGTACGTGAATTTTCTTGTGCATAGGTACCTACATAAGCTGTTCCAGTTCTGAATATTTGCGCAGGCTGATCCAGATAATTTAGAAGTAAAGTATTGGCATCGCACTGTTGCCATTGGAGGCCTCCTTTTTCTCCATAAACTCTTATTTTTACGTTGTTCTCTTCTCCCGCTGCGATTTGGCTAGCCATTAGCACCCCAGAAGCACCATTATTAAATTTCAATAATACAGCGCCGTCATCATCTAGCTTTCTGCCAGGAACTACGGTATTAATATCTGCACATAATTTTGTTATTGTTAATCCCGAAACATACTCAGCCAAATTAAAAGCATGAGTGCCAATATCCCCCATTGCCCCGGCAATCCCACTTTTCTTCGGATCTGTCCGCCAGTCAGCTTGTTTATTCGTTATTTCTTTACTCAGCCATCCTTGAGGATACTCCACATAAACTTTCCTGATTTTCCCCAAATTTCCAGATGCAATTTGCTCCTTAGCTTCTTTTACCATAGGATAACCCGTATAAGTATGAGTGAGCAATAAACGCTTATTCGATTTTTTTAGAATAGCTTTAAGAGATAGCGCTTCAGCTAGGGAAAAAGTAATGGGTTTATCCACAATTACATGAAAACCATTCTCTAGTGCTTGTTGAGCAGGATCGAAATGCAAATGATTAGGTGTAACAATGCTGATCACTTGTACTCTTTCATTTGACGGTAATTTGCTTTCCTGATCAATCATCTCTTGATAGGATGCATATACACGGTTAGGGTTTAAGCCCAATTGCAAACCCATTTCCTTGGATTTTGATGCCGAGCTGCTGAATGCCCCACAGACTAGATCGTATTTACCATCCAGATTCGCAGCAATTCTGTGGATAGCCCCTATAAAGGCATCGGGACCACCACCAATCATTCCTAATTTTAAACTCCTTACAACGCCCACAGTTAAGGATTTAAAT
>JAHJVW010000013.1 GCA_018828585.1 Bacteroidota bacterium | reverse complement strand
CATTTTTTCCATCATTTTCTGCTTCATCTCAGGATTTTTTTCCATCATTTTCTGCATCATCATTTGCATCATATCAGGATTTTCGTTCATCATTTGCATCATCTTTTCTTTCATCTCATCTTTCATTGTATTGTTGGTTTGAATTTTATCCATTAGCATTTTGCGCCCCATTTCATTATCCATCATTTTATCAAGCATTTTAGATTGCATCATTTTCATCATTTCAGGATTTTTTTCCATCATCATTTGCATATGTGATTGCATTTTCTGCTTCATCTCAGGATTTTTATCCATCATCATTTTCATATTTCCAGATTCCATCTGGTCCATCTGGGCTTTCATTAATATCATTTTGGCGTCTTCATTTTTTTGTGCTTCGCTAATGAAATTGGACAATTGCACAGGGTTTGAAATGATTTCTTTATAGATGGCATTTCTTTTCTGTTCAACCTGCAATGTTTCAGTTGCATTGAAAGCTGTTTTGCAACTCGATATTGTTCCCAATAAACTAATTGCCACTAGAATTTTTACTGTTGTTTTCATGATTTTTTATTTATTTGCTTTTTTATTCAGTTACACTGTTTCCTGCCCTTCAGTTTCGCTGTTGCCCGTTTTAACCTAATCTTGTTTTTATATTGGATTAACTTATATAAAATTAAGGTCTGTAACTCGCTAAGAGTTACACAACTAGGTTAATAAGTTGCATATTTCACATATTTACAAGTTGTTAAGTTAACGTTTATTTATGTTTGTTAACTGTTTCGGTGTTTCCACCATGCTTTACTGCTATATACAATGGTTCTTTTTTTTATGATTTTAAACTTTACTTTTCGATTAAACGAATTGAATATGATCTATGTAAGGTTTTATTTTTAGTTATAAGCTATCGTAAAATAATCTCCGTTTGATTGCTTAAAAACCTGTTTTCTTAACAGTCTGTCTTCTGTTAAATATTCCATGACTTTATATTCAATGGTTTTGATTTTAATTCCTCGTAGGTAAGCTTTGATGCTAATATTTTCTGCGATAATCCATCCTTGTGCAATTTTGGAGTTAGTACATTTGACTAGAGGGATTTGGTTGTCAGATTTAAACAGAAACTTTAAATTTGACTATATGAACAAACTGAGTATTAAGAAAAATCTGGCATATTATAAATGGCACAAGCTTTTTGAAGTGGTCTGATTTATGTGTCATAATAAAATAAGTTCAGAACAAGCACAGATAGATGCTAAATAAAATTAAACAATATGAGTAAAGGAGCAATTAATACAGAAAAAGAGGTAATTGTTGTGAGTGGAGGGAGCGGGTTAATTGGAGAAGCTTTAATTAACCAGCTTGCTAAAAAATACCTAGTAGTAGGACTTGATCATGTAGGTTACCCTTTTCCACCCATTACTTCCGAATGCGTCTGTATGGATATCACCTCTGATCAAAGCGTGGAAATTGCTTTCAAACGAATCCGTTACGCTTATGGAAATAAGATAGCGGCCGTTGTTCACCTTGCCGCTTATTATGATTTTGCAGGAAAGCCCAGTCCTTTGTATCAAAAAATTACCGTTGAAGGTACTGAAAGGTTATTGAAAGTACTGCAAGGCTTTGATGTAGAACAATTTATCTTCTCTAGTAGCCTGCTGGTTTATAAATCAACAAACCCGGGAGTAAAAATCACCGAAGAATCCCCCCTCGATCCAAAATGGGACTATCCCAAATCAAAGGTAAAAACCGAACAAATATTACAGAAGAAAAAAGGAAGAATACCGGTATTAAACCTTCGTATTGCAGGCATTTATAATACTGACGGACATTCGATACCAATAGCCCATCATATACAACGGATTTATGAAAACCGATTAACCAGCCATTTGTATCCAGGTAAATTTGACCACGGCAACCCATATCTCCATTTAGATGACCTCATTGATGCCATGTTAAAAGGAATAGAAAGACGGAATGAGTTTAAAGGGATGACCACCATCAATTTGGGCGAGGCTGATACCATGAGTTTTATTGAACTACAGCAGACTATAGCCGAATTAATCCATGGAAAAAAGTGGAAAACCTACAAAATCCCTAAACTATTGGCCAAATATGGAGCCTGGGTTCAGAACCTGTTTGGCAATCCTTTTATTAAGCCTTGGATGATCGCCCGGACTGATGACCACATGGAACTTGATATATCCAAAGCGCAGCAATTGCTTAATTGGAAGCCAAAACATACGCTAAGAAACACGTTGCCAAAAATGATTGAAAAACTGAAATCCGAGCCATTAAATTGGTATCGTGAAAATAAGCTTGAACCACCATCAGAATTAAAAAAGCGCAAAGGCTAGTGCTATAAATAATTTTTTAAACTCAAATACAGAGCTCAAATGGAAAGTAAGGATCAAAATAAAGGCGGAATGGGTAAAAGAGGCGTTACCCGACCAATGGCAGAGATGCCAATGGATAACGATCAGCACCAGGGCCATAAAAAAGAACATCACAAAGAAATGGCGATGGACAGTGGACAACGTATGGAGATGTTAAACATGCACCACAGTAATACCCTTTGGGTGTATTGGACTATCGTGTTGCTTGGTGTTTGGATGATCGCCTCCCCACTAACTTTTGATTATGCGAAGAATGTGGTAGAGCCAAGCGGTGGCAGAGAGGTATGGTTATCTATGAGCGACAGAATTGCCGCCATGAAATGGAGCGATATAATCAGTGGGATATTGCTGATATTCTTTGGCTGGCGATCACTGACACCTAACCGTCCCTATAGCATTTGGATATGCTGCTTTATTGGTATTTGGATTAGTGTAGCACCATTGATCTTTTGGGCTCCCGTTGCGGTGGCTTATCTAAATGGGACAATGGTAGGCGCTATGGTTATTGCGCTTTCTATACTTATACCCGGCATGCCCAATATGATGATGTTTATGAAAATGGGTGGCGACCTTCCTACAGGTTGGACTTATAACCCTTCAAGCTGGCCACAACGGTGGATCATGATTGTGCTTGCTTTTATTGGATGGATGGCTTCACGTTACCTTGGTGCATTTCAACTTGGCTTTATAGACAATGCTTGGGATCCATTTTTTGGTGAAAGCACTGTAAATGTACTGAATTCAAGCATGTCTCATTCCTGGCCTGTATCAGATGCGGCTTTGGGTACCTTGGCTTATACCTTGGAGTTTCTAATGGGTTTTATGGGAGGTACTTCCCGCTGGCGTACCATGCCGTGGATGGTTGCTTTTTTCGGAATACTGGTGATTCCACTTGGTTTTGTGAGTATCTTTCTAGTGATTTCGCAACCGCTATCTGTTGGAGCATGGTGTAGTTTTTGCCTTTTAACAGCCGCTATTATGCTGCCTATGATCCCCCTTCAAATAGATGAGGTCATTGCCATGGGGCAGCACATGGTTCAAAGAAAACAAAAAGGGGATTCACTTTGGAAAGTTTTTTGGAAAGGAGGAGATCCCATCACTACACAAAGCGATACCCGATCACCGGAGTTGATAAATTTCCCACAACAGCCTGTTAAAGTGTTTAAAGCATCTATCTGGGGAATGAGTTTCCCATGGACATATAACGTTGCTACAATTCTCGGATTGTGGCTGATGTTTTCGCCCTCTATTTTTGGTGTAGATATAGAAACCAAAGCAGCTGATTTGAATCATTTGGGAGGCGCACTTATTGTTGTGGTGGCCGTGGTTTGTATGGCAGAGGTCTTGAGGGCAGGACGATATTTGAATGTCATCACTGGATTGTTGATTGCGGTATTGCCATGGTTTATACAGGATGGCAACCTTACACTTGCGGTCAGCAGTACCATTACGGGAATTATTGTGGTGGCACTTTCTATTCCCCGCGGAGCGGTATATGAAAAATATGGTCTTTGGGATAAGTATATTAAATAATTTAATCAGTTAAACTCTTAAAATGATGATGAACAATATGAATATGGATGGTTTCTGCTGGATGTGCGCAGCAATGTGGCTTGGCGGAATTATACTGATTGCCGGATTTATCTGGCTGGTAATTTTGCTCCTAAAAAGAGCAAGAAATCCAAAGTGATATGGAGAAATTTGATATGGGTATGCTGGTAATGCCTTCCATTGCGCTTTTAACAGTGCTGGGGTTATCAATTTATTTCTATAAAAAACAGACCGACAAAAAGCCATATAAAAAATTAATAGTCTCCGTTGGTGTTATATCCTTCCTGCTCAATTTTATGTGGGAGGTAGCTCAGGGATTTCTTTATAAAGGATATCAATATCATGGGGAACACATTTCATTTTGCGCCTTAGCTTCAATAGCCGATATGTTGATGGTCTTTATCCTTTTATTTGGCTATGGACTGATTTACAAAAATATTTGGTGGATGGTTAGCTTTAATGCCACTAAAGTTTGGTGGTTAATGCTTACCGGATTTGCAGGTGCAATAATAGCCGAAATGGCACATACAGCAAGAGGCAACTGGGCTTATACCGAGAGCATGCCATTAATACCTTGGGTAAACGTTGGACTTTCCCCTGTTTTACAGTTTACCCTATTGCCACTAATTATTTTTATGCTGTGCATAAGAATATTAAAGGTTAATAAGATTAATTTATAGCTACAAAACATAAAACTCCAAAGAGCTTAAATTATCCAAAGCCTTAACATCATTATTTAAGTATTTGCTTAAATAATAAAACATTTATATATTTATTACGTTATTAAATCAAAAAACAAGAATATTATGGAAAGCAATCAATCGTGTATCAGGGTATATGCTGACAAAGTTCAGATAAACAATTGTAGGGAAACACTACAATCAAACAACAAAGCATTCAGTCAGTTGAGCGGTCTGTTGGCACTTGCAGGAAACGAAGTGAGGCTGAAAATTTTATTTCTTTTAGAAGAAGAAAACGAACTATGCCCTTGTGACTTGTCAGATATTTTAGGCATGAGTATCCCTGCCATATCGCAACATCTAAGAAAGCTAAAAGACGGGAACGTCATTAAAGCCAGACGTTCGGGACAGACCATTTTCTATTCGCTTAAACCTGAACAACTGACTTTGTTGCGGCCATTTTTCAAAATAATTACCAACAAAAATCCAAAAAAGGAAACTGTATGAACAATCAATCAGAATCAGGAAAACTTGCAGGAGCAAGTATCCTATCAGCCATTGCAGCATCATTGTGTTGCATAACACCAGTTTTAGCCCTTATATCGGGCGCAGGAGGCATTGCATCTTCTTTTTCGTGGTTAGAACCTGTAAGACCTTATCTACTTGGTATTACCGTTTTAGTTCTGGGCTTTGCTTGGTATCAAAAATTGAAACCACGAACTGCCGAAGAAATACAATGTGCTTGTGATGAAGACGAGAAACCACCTTTTATGCAAACCAAAAAGTTTTTAGGAATGGTAACCGTATTTGCATTTCTAATGATGGCTTTTCCATATTACGGACAATTTTTTTATCCGAAAGCAGATAAAGAGGTTGTCGTAGTTTCGTCTGACAACATCAAAGAAGTAAAATTCAATGTTAGTGGTATGACTTGTGCAAGTTGCGAAGAACACGTAAAACACGCGGTGAATGAATTGCCAGGAATTGTACGTGTTTCAGCAAACAGCGAAGAAGGAATTGCCAATGTAAAATTTGATAATTCTAAAACGGATAAAGTAACAATTATCAAAGCGATTGATAGAACAGGCTACAAAGTTTCTGGAGAAGATACAAAAGTAAATCTTGCAAACAGTGAAGCAGGACACGTTTGTGGCCCGAACGGTTGCAAATAATTTTTTTGATCAAATTATTAAGAATTTAATTAAATAAGTATATATGAAAACGATTTTAATTATTGCATCAAGCTTACTGCTATTGGCAGGAACTCAAATGTGTGGTTGTGGTAGTTGTGCAGTTGCGCAATCAACAACTTTAAATAATACTGTTAACGAAATCAAAACAGTGAAATTAAAAATCACGGGAATGACTTGTGTAGGTTGTTCCAATCACGTTTCATCGGCACTTAAAAATATTGATGGTGTCATAGAACAACATGTAGAATATCCCGGAGATATTGCCACTATCAAATATGATGCATCAAAAACAAATCCTACTGAAATGATAAAGGCAATCGAAAAAGCGGGATACAATGCAGTAACCATCAACGAAACGAATAAAAAGAAATCTTAGTGAACAAAGAAATCATAAAACTCGACATCACAGGGATGACCTGCGACCATTGTGCCGCAAGTATTGAAAAACTACTTTCAAAAAATGAAGGTATCACGGAAGCTAAAGTAAGTTACCCAAATGAAAGTTGCGAATGTTCATTTGACCCATCCAATACCAGCAAAGAAGAAATTATCAATACCATTAACGAAACCAAAAACTACAAAGTAAAAACGGTTAACAAAGCTGAAATCAAAGGCAGTAATCATTTCGACTTAATCATTATCGGCGGTGGCTCTGCGGCATTTTCGGCAGCTATAAAAGCTGAAAGTTTAGGGCTTTCAACATTAATGGTAAACGGTGGTTTGGACTTTGGAGGAACTTGCGTAAACGTAGGTTGCGTACCCTCGAAAACTTTAATTAGAGTCGGAGAAACTGCCTATCACGCTACACATTCCAACTTTGCAGGCGTCAAGCCCAAAGGAGTTGACATTGATTTCGCACAGGTAATCAAAGACAAGAAAAGATTAGTTGCTACACTTCAAGAAAAGAAATATATGGATGTGGTAAGCGATTTTGAAAACCTAAAAATGGTTACCGGTTGGGCAGAATTTAAAGACAATAAAACCATTGTTGTTAATGGGGAAACAGAATATTCGGCCTTAAAATTTATCATTGCAACAGGAGCAACCACCAACATTCCGGACATTGAAGGTTTAGGTGAAATTGGCTACCTAACAAATACATCACTTTTTGATTTAGAAGAAAAACCTGAAAGCATTACCATTATGGGGGCGGGCTATATCGGTTTAGAAATCGCAATGGCTTATCATCGTTTGGGAGTAAAAGTTCGTATAATTGAGTTTACAGACAGAGTTTTAAGAACTCAAACACCCGACATCAGCGAGGCATTGGAAACTCAAATGCGAAAAGAAGGGATAGAAATCCTTCCTAATTTCAGAGCTATAAAGTTTGAGAAATCTGCGCTGAGCGAAGCCGAAGGGAAAGAAAACGAAATAATTATTCATGGCAAATATCCTGACGGTTCTGTTGCGCAGATGATAGAAAAAGGAAAAGTTGTAGTTGTAACAGGGATAAAACCTAATACGCAAAAATTGGGATTGCAAAATATTGGGTTGGAACTTGCTAAAACAGGGCACATTTTGGTAAATGAAAAAATGGAAACCAACTTACCAAACGTTTATGCTGTTGGCGATGTCACTAATACACCAGCATTTGTTTATACAGCAGCTTTTGAAGGAAAAATTGCAGTAGAAAATGCTTTTTCGGAAGCTACAAACAAAGCCGACTATTCTTCGTTGCCTTGGGTTGTCTTTACCGATCCTCAAGTGGCTGGTGCAGGATTGGACGAGGTAGAGGCAGAAGCTCAAAATATTGCTTTCGAGGTTTCCAAAATAGAATTAAAAGATGTGCCAAGAGCCATTGCAGCAAATGATACAAGAGGTTTTATTAAACTTATTCGCGACACGGAGACAGACAAACTTATTGGCGCAAGAGTAGTAGCACCCGAAGGTGGAGAACTTATTCAACAATTAAGTATGGCTATTAAATACGGAATAACTGTGAAAGATTTGGCAGACAGTTTTTATCCTTATTTGACATTAGGAGAAGGAATAAAATTAGCCGCCATTACATTTGGAAAAGACGTTTCAAAATTGAGTTGTTGTGCAAGTTAATTCAAGCTTATCATGTACAATGCTGAACCTAAACTCTTCAACTTTGATGGGAACAGAATGCCTTTAAATTAAAATAAAAGTTAATCCGTTACCATTGCACAATGTAGGCAAACGCTATTTATAACGGATTCTTTATTCATCTAATTATCAAGCAATACCAAACTAAAATACAGGTATAGTGGCACACTCTTAGTGATAATTCATTAAAATGTCAGGATTTTTAGTTTTTCGAGACTAAGAATACAGAATTGTATTATTCACCCATAAAAAAGCCAATATGAGATTTAAGCTAAACAAAATTCAGGAACAATGGAATCATAGTAACAAAACAGATTTCTCAGACTTATCAGCAGTTTTCTTAAGCTGTACTTTAAAAAAATCGCCGGAGATTTCCAATACTGAGGGTTTAATGGCCATGGCGCAAACCATTATGGAAGCCAACGAAATTAAAACCCAATTATTTAGAGTGGTAGATCATCAAATCGCTTACGGCGTTCAACCAGACATGACCAAACATGGCTGGGAAGTAGATGAATGGCCTAAAATTCAGGAGCAGATTATGAAAGCCGATATTCTAGTGATTGGCACCCCAATTTGGTTAGGAGAGAAATCATCAATCGCTTCTTTAGCTATTGAGCGTTTGTATGCCAATTCGGGTATCTTAAACAAGGATGGTCAGTACTCCTACTACGGCAAAGCTGGTGGTTGTGTGGTTACCGGTAATGAAGATGGGATTAAACATTGTGCTATGAATATTTTATACAGTTTACAACACTTAGGCTATAGCATCCCTCCGCAAGCAGATGCTGGATGGATAGGAGAAGCAGGTCCAGGTCCTTCTTATCTTGATAAAAACTCTGGCGGATTAAGTAATGATTTTACTACCCGTAACACCACTTTTATGACTTGGAATCTTATGCATTTAGCCAAAATGTTAAAAGGCGGTTTCCCGGCACATGGCAATCAACGTTCTTTATGGGATAAAAGCAATCACGACCACCCAAATCCAGAATACAGATAGTTTTACCTCTAAATAACTGATCCTACTAGGTCATTTGGTAAAAAAAGAAAATCCCTTAACAGGAAAAAAAGAATACTCGATTTAATTAGCAATTATGCGAACTGAAAAAGTGCATTTTAAGAATAGAGATGGATTTGAGTTAGACGCTCGAATAGAGTTGCCAGCAACAGAACCAACTGCTTATGCAATTTTCGCCCATTGTTTTACCTGTAACAAAAACTTAACCGCAGTAAGAAATATCAGTAAAACATTAACAGCTAAAAATATTGCTGTCTTACTTTTTGATTTCACTGGTTTAGGAGCAAGTGAGGGTGATTTTGCAGACACTAATTTTTCATCAAACATAGCAGATTTGTTTTGCGCTGCCGACTTTTTAAAATCTAACTATCAGGCACCTAAATTATTGATAGGATATTCTTTAGGCGGTGCTGCAGTATTAAGCGCAGCCAGTGAGATCAACAGCATTAAAGCTGTGGCCACTATAGGTGCACCATCCAGTGCAGCACACGTTACACATTTAGTAAAAAGTGGATTAAGTGAGATTGAGGAAAAAGGCCGGGCTGAAGTAAATATTGGAGGTAGAACATTCACTATTAAAAAGCAATTTATTGACGATATAGAAGCCAATAGTCTTAAAAGCCACTTACAAAACTTTCATCACTCAGTTTTAATTATGCACTCGCCAGAAGATCGTATCGTTGGAATAGAGAATGCTGCAGAGATATATAGTTTAGCCAATCATCCAAAAAGCTTTATTTCTTTAAGCGGAGCCGACCATTTATTAAGTGATCCGAAAGATTCTGAGTATGTAGGAGAGGCTATTGCAAGTTGGGCAAAAAGATATCTTAATTAAAAGAAATAAAATGAAAACAGATTTCGACATTATTGTAATTGGAGCTGGTTCTGCCGGTTTAGGTGCAGCCTTAGTCCCCGCTAAATTTGGCTTAAAGGTTTTGCAGATTGTAAAATCTGACCATCAAATCGGCGGAGATTGCTTGAACGAGGGCTGTGTGCCTAGTAAAGCACTCATCCATATCTCAAAAATAATTCACGATGCTAAAAAAAGCACTCAGTTAGGTTTAAAAATCAACGGAGAGATAGACATCCAAAAAGTCACGTCATATATTCATGACAGACAAGAAATCATTAGAAAACATGAAAACGCTAAATGGTTAGCACAACAAGGCATAGAGGTAGTTTTGGGCTTAGCTAAATTTCATTCTAAAAATTCAATAGCGGTAAATGATAAAATCTATACCGGAAAATACATTGTAATAGCCACAGGTTCAAAACCCGCCAAATTAAAAGTGAAAGGAGCTGAATTGGTAAAAACCATTAACAATGAAAGTATTTTTCATATCAATCAGCTCCCAAAAAGGTTACTTGTTGTAGGTGCAGGTCCAATTGGTATAGAGCTAGGTCAGGCTTTAAGCCGATTGGGAAGTGAAGTAACCTTTATACAAAGAGGTAATCGAATTTTACCTCACGACGATGCCGAAGTTTCGGAAATACTTCTACAGCAATTAAAAGCAGAAGGAATCAAATTTGAGATGAATGCGGAAGTAGATCACTTTTTAAATGAAACCGAAGCCTTGGTTAAATATAAGGGCGGTAAAACCAGTACGCTCTCATTCGACGCTGTTTTGGTGGCTGTCGGTAGAGAATTGGTAACCGATACACTCTCATTAGAAAAGGCAGGAATAAAGATGGAGAACTGTAAAATTAAAGCGGATAAATATTTAAGAACAACCAATCCCAAAGTTTATTTAGCGGGCGATATTGCGGGTTCGCTAATGTTCTCTCACGCGGCAGAGCAACACGTAAGGCTTATAATGAATAACTTTTTTTCGCCCTTTAAAAAGCGTTTAAACAATGATAATTTATCTTGGGTTACTTTTACCGACCCGCAAGTGGCTACGTTTGGGTTAAACGAGAAAACACTTCAAGAAAGAAATATAAATTACAAAAGGCTCGAGCTGGATTTTAAAGATGATGACCGGGCGGTTACAGATGACTATCGTTATGGTAAGATTGTTTTATTTATGAGAAGTGGTTCTTTTCTCTCAAAAAAAGTACTTTTAGGTGGAAGTATGGTGGCTCCCGAAGCGGGAGAAATGGTGCAGGAATTGATACTTGCAAATACGGCTAAATTGAGCGTTAAAAAAATTCTGAATAAAATATACCCTTACCCTACTGCGTCTAGGGTGAACCAGAAGATTTTGAGCGAGGATTTAACAAGTGGTTTAACCGATGGAATAAAAACAGTACTGAGATTCCTGTTTGGCAAGTTTGTACGCTAAACTTTCTCGTTGATATTTATAAAAACAACAAAAAGAAGAGATGAATATCTGGGAGTTATTCAAGCAACATTACATCCAATTAGGAGAAAAATATGAAGTTGATCCATTAATTTTTCTAGGAATACACGTAATTGCTACACCTTTATTTGCACTTACCGTTTGGTGGTTGGTGTATAGTAGAAGGAAGCATAAATCCCTTATTAAGCCCACTTTAACCACCTTTTTAGTTTTTAATGCTGCAAATATTTACCTATTGATTGCTGGAAGAAACATCCCCCTATGGATTTACCTTTTACTTTTAGTTACCACCCTTTTAAGCGGATATTTTAGTTGGAAGAAAATTGAAGAAAAACTTAAAAAAGTTGAATAAGATTGTTCCTCAAAAAAAACTTACTACAAAACCCTTAATGCTATTAAGCTAAATATTCCGTTTTTCTGTTTGTTCATTCTCAGGATAAAGTGAATCCCGAAACTGTTTGATGTTCTCATGATTTTCTGTTTTTAAATAATTTATAAAGTAATTTGAATTATTTAAAACAGGATTTATTTAAAAACCAAAAAGCAGTTCATTTGAATATAAATGAGTTCATATATTATAACATAACTAATTGTATATCAAATACTTGAATGCTTTCCAGTGACCTAATATAAAAATTACTTTAGGTCACTTTTTAGTTCTCACGACAGATGGATTGAAAAGGATTATTATAGACTGTTAAAAAACAGAAAACCCTCTAAATTATGAT
>JAHJVW010000012.1 GCA_018828585.1 Bacteroidota bacterium | reverse complement strand
GTAAAGTTGAAGCCGTATGATTAAACACAATGTAAAGTTTATTTAGAATGATTTTTATATTTGTAAAGTTATATCCGTAAACCCTTCGCTCATTGTAAAGCTATTTCAGGTTAAGACATAAGATGAAAATACTATGATCGCTTCGAGACTGGTTATAGTCTGCTTCGAGTTCTCTTCGAACATCCTTCGTTAAATAACGAAGGATGTTCGAACAAGGTAATAACCAGGTCCCTTTCCATCCCCTTTATCTGCAACGCTCTTTGGTCTTAAGCAAAGCATGACTTCGGGTTTTAATAAAAGAATTTTCAAAATTTTAATTCTAAAAATTTAGCTCAAACAAATCTTAATTGTTTTAAGAAATTGATGCTTTACTTCGTAAAAATACTTTTGAAAATAATAGAAATCCTACGCTTTTATTCAAGTAAAATCATTTAAATTAGTTAAAAAAGAACGCTTATGTTATCAGAATTATTAGTAAAAGAATTGGAGCAAGAATCGGCTTCGAGCTTTAAAATGCTGGTCCTTGTGCCTGGAGATCAATTAAATTGGCAACCTCATCCAAAAAGCATGACTTTAGGGAAGCTGGCTGGTCATGTTACTGAAATTCACAGCTGGATTAAATTTTGCATTGAAAGGGAGGTGATGGATTTTGGAATAGAAAAATGGGAACCCATTACCGCAGATAATGGTGAAGGATTTGCTCAACAGGCGAAAGAATTAACTAAGGAATCTATGGATGCTTTAAAAAATTCTGATGACGATACTTTTTTGAATAAACGATGGGCCATGAAATACAACGGACAAATGATCATGGATTTTACCAAATATGAAGCCGTTAGACATAGTTTATCACAAATGATTCATCATAGAGCACAATTGGGTGTATTTCTACGGTTGTTAGATATTCCTATTCCGGGCACTTACGGCCCAAGTGCAGACGAAATGGAGATGTAATTTAATCCATTCTAAAAAAGGTCAAGTTTTAAAAAATCTGACCTTTTTTTTGTCTCATTTTCACGGTCAATTAAATTGGTTAACCCATTAACCTCTATTATTTAAATCTCGCTTTAAAATCAATAGTATACTTTTCTTATGATAGAATATTTTTATCTTTAAAGATAAAAAAACGAAGCTTTCAAATAAAAGCGATAATCACTATATCAATTAATGTTTCTTAAAGAAAACTGTTCCAAGTCAAAAGCAAATTGCGGTAAGTTAAAATCCCCAATTAGTATTTAAAAAACAACTTAGTTTTCTATGATGTGCTCAAAAAAGAATTCATGAAGCTGACTAAACAAATTGAAAAAGAAATTAAATCATTAATGACTGATTATTGGGATTCTTATTTTAAAGGAGACCTCAAACACTGGGAGAAATATCTGGCGGATGATTATCGAAATATTGGTGGTACAGCAGAAGAAATATGGAATTCAAAAGAAGAAATCTTGGATTATACACACCGCATCATCGATCAGATGACCGGTGTATCAGAAATCAGAAATAAGGAAACACAGATTATTCCTTATGGCCCCTACTTCATGGTTCATGAGTTCATGGATATTTATATCAAAATTGAAGAAGAGTGGTCTTTCTACCAAAAATTCAGGTTATCCTCTTTAATTCAAAAAACAGAAGCCGGATGGAAAGTCTTACACCAACATGGCTCCTACCCTGATTCGAAAACTCAGGAAGGTGAAGCATTTGCTTTTGACACCCTAAAGAATGAAAACATCAGGCTTCAAAAGCTTGTAAAAAGCCGCACACATGAGTTAGAAATTGAAGCGGCTTTGGAAAGAGTGAGAGCTGTTGCTATGGGTATGCGCACCCCTGATGACCTGTTTGATATTTGTGAAATCCTATTTATTGAACTTCAGTTATTGGGTTTTAAGGAGCTTAGGAATGCGATGATCAATATTTATGAAGATGCTAAAGTTTACTTTTTAAATTATGACTATGCGCCTAGACCAGGAAAAACAATTACTCAGATCCCCTATAATCTTCACCCACTAGTTGAAAAGCAGGTTAGAGAAACTAAAAATGTAAACAATGCTTTTAATGAATTTTCTTTATCAGGTAAAGAATTAAAAGACTTTAGGAAATTAAGAAAAAACAATGGAGAACAAGATGATCCAAAACTGGATGAGACCTTTTCTCTCCATTATTATTTTTATTCCATAGGAATTGGCGCTATCGGGATTTCAACTTATCATGCGATTACAGATGAAAAGAAGAATTTACTGAAGCGTTTCAGAAATGTATTTGAACTAGCCTATAGAAGATATATTGATATCAACAAAGCAGAAGCTCAAGCTCGGGAAGCACAGATTCAACTCGCTTTAGAAAGAGTAAGAGCCAGAACAATGGCTATGCACCACACTTCCGAATTACAAGAAGTTATCCATACGGTACATCAAGAATTACTTAATCTAAATATTGCCATTAACGGAGGCTCATTTATTGTGATCAATATCGAGGTTGATCAAGAATTACGTTGTTGGGGATCGGGAGGTACCGCAGATACATCAGAAGAAGTTCATCTTCCTTTTTATGAAAAACCTTTTTGTGCTCATTTGATTCATCAGATAAAAAAAGGTCCTAGTTTCTTTACAGAGGAATATACACAGCAGGAGAAAAAAGATTTTTTTGAGTTCTTGTTTCAGTATGAACCATGGTCAAAGCTAGATGTAAAACAGCAAGAAGAAACGCTTTCAAGTCCTAGAGGATATACTCGCTCTTGTTGTGTTTCTCCATACACCAGTATTTTCATCATCAATCATTTGGGTGAAAAATTTTCTGAAGAAGATAATGAAATTCTAAAGCGTTTTGGAAATGTTTTCGAACAAACCTATACCCGTTTCCTCGATCTTCAAAAAGCAGAAGCACAAGCTCGAGAGTCACAAATAGAAGTGGCTTTGGAAAGAGTAAGGAGTCGCACCATGGCCATGCAAAAATCTGAAGAGCTGGCCGAAACTGCTGCCGTACTTTTTCAGCAAATGATACAGCTGGGTATTGCGCCTAATCGTTTATACATTGGGATCATCAATGATGACTCGGGCAATATTGAATCTTGGGCAACTGATGAAGCCGGAGGGAAAATCAATAGCCGATTTACCCTAAATAGCAAAAGAAATGCTTCTGTAAAAAAAATGTATGAAGCCTGGAAAGTGCAAAAGAAATCAATTACTATTGATATGCAGGGCCAAGAACTTACCGACTATCTTCAGTACCTATCTGGTGAAATTGGTGTTTCAGTCACTGTTGGGTTTAGCCAACAACGAAGAGTGCAAAATGTGGCTTACTTTGGTAAAGGATTTATAGGTATCGCCTCTCCTGATCCTCAACCCAAAGAAACCATACAACTTATTGAACGGTTTGCTGCTGTTTTTAACCATACCTATACCCGATTTAGTGACCTTAAAATCGCGGAAGCCCATGCCATACAAGCGGAAGAAGACCTCATTAAACTACAAACAGAAAAAAAGAGAGCAGAAGATGCGCTTAACGAGTTAAAGGCAACACAAACCCAGTTAATCCAATCTGAAAAAATGGCAAGTTTGGGAGAACTCACAGCTGGCATCGCCCACGAGATTCAAAACCCTTTAAACTTTGTGAATAATTTTTCGGAAGTAAGTACAGAAATGATTCAGGAGATTAAAGAAGAAAGAGCAAAGAATAAAGACGATAGAGATGAAGATTTGCAAAATGAGATTTTAGAAGATATTTCAAAAAACTTAGAAAAAATCAGCCTACACGGCAACCGGGCCAGCAACATTGTAAAAGGGATGTTGGAACACAGTAGAAGCAGTTCAAGAACTAAAGAATTAACCGATATCAATGCTTTGGCTGATGAATATCTCAAACTCGCTTATCATGGATTAAGAGCGAAAGATAAATCCTTTAATGCTGAAATGAAAACTAATTTTGAGGAAAGCTTACCTAAAATAGCCGTCATTCCTCAAGATTTTGGAAGGGTTTTACTGAACTTAATTAACAACGCTTTTTATGCCTGTACTGAGCGGAGTCGAAGTGCGGTGAATGAAAAGCAAAAAGTAGAAAGCTTAAAGCAGAAAGCAGAAGGCTACAAGCCTACAGTTTCCATTACAACCAAAAATAATAATGGGAAAGTAGAAATAACGATTTCTGATAATGGTAACGGCATTCCTCAAAATATCATAGATAAAATCTTCCAACCTTTTTTCACTACCAAACCTACTGGAAAAGGAACAGGCTTAGGTTTGTCTTTAGCTTATGATATTGTGAAAGCACATGGTGGCGAATTAAAGGTAGAAAGTAAAGAGGGGGAAGGCCTGCCTGCCGGACAGGCAGGGACAACGTTCATCATTACTTTACCATTACCAAATCAGACATCATGAAAAACATCATAAAAACTATCCTTCTTTTGTTTTTACCATTTTTTGGATGGGCACAAAATTCCATCATTAATGTAACAGCTGAAAATTTTAACAAAGAATACGACAGTTATTCTCTTGGAGATGTCGGCGGTTGGGTTTTTCATCAGGGAAATGACACCAACTGGGCAAAAAAAGATATTGATTTGTCTGGCTGGAAAATATTAAAACCTACAGAACTTTCTCTCAAATATGCGGACAGCACAGGAAGAGTTGAAGCTTGGTTTAGAGTAAACATAAAGTTAGATAGCAGTTTAGGGAATAAACTATTTGGTATTACATTAAATTCTTGGGTAGCAAGTGATTTGTACGTAAACGGAGAATTAGTTACTGATGATGGTAACACAAGCAACTATGAAAAACCTTTTAGAGAGGTAAATCCTTATGGGAAACTCTCCTATCACGCCAATTTAAAAGCTGGGGAAGTTTATACAATTGCAATTCATTTTATGGATTATAAATCTACGCTCTCACCGTCAAAATTAAGATCAGAAGCTTTGGGGAATTTATATAATTTCATGGTCTTAACAGGATCGAAATACGACATTTATGCTTTAGAACGCATAAAAGAAAATAGTATTTTTAATAGCATATCTCTTTCTGTCTGCGCCATTTTAAGTCTATTATTCTGGATATTATTTATTCAAAATCCAACTGAAAAAAACCTTAGGCTCATTGCTTATGGTACAACCAGTATAACAATAACTTTTTTTAGCATTTTTCAAATGCAATATGCTTCAGTCAATTATAATACTTATGAAATTTGGACCATAGTTAACGCATTTGCGGGGAACTTATCTTTTATATTTATACTCCTAATAATAGTGAACATTTTTAAAAGAAAAGTTACAAAAGGACTTAAAATTTTTATAGTAATTTATTTTATTTCTCTTTTTAGTGTTTTTTTAATGCCTGCTACAAGCACTATTTTAAATTCAACACTTACAGGCTTATTATTTATTGTATGCTTGTACTACATTGTCACTTCTTGGAAAAACCTAAAAGGTGCACAATGGGCTGTAGTGGTAGGGCTTCTCATTTTTCTTTTATTGCTAATCGGAGTATATACTTTTGGAGGTCCTTTAATTTCTTTCAGCTTAGCGTTATCGTTTCCATTGTCATTATTGGTGTATGTTTCTATGCGTTTTAAGGAAATTATTACCGAAGTACAACATCATGCAAATCAGGTGCTCCAGTTATCCGAAGAAAAAAAGGAACAAGCTTTAAATCAGCAAAAAATCCTTCAGGAAGAAGTAAACAAACAAACAACAGAAATAAGAACTACACTTGATCATTTAAAAGCCACCCAATCTCAACTCATCCAATCCGAGAAAATGGCAAGTTTGGGCGAACTCACAGCTGGCATTGCTCATGAAATTCAAAACCCATTAAACTTCGTCAATAATTTTTCTGAAATAAATACTGAATTGATTGATGAATTAACTTCAGAAGCAGAAAAAGGAGATTTGGACGAAGTAAAAGTAATTGCAAAAGACATCAAAGAAAACGAAGAAAAGATTAAACTTCACGGCAACAGAGCCAGCAGTATTGTTAAAGGAATGCTAGAACATAGTAGAAACACTTCTGGAAAAAAAGAATTGACTGATATCAACGCTTTAGCGGATGAATACCTCAAACTGGCCTATCATGGTTTAAGGGCAAAAGACAAAAGCTTTAATGCTGATTTTAAGACCGATTTTGAGGAGAGCATTCCTAAAATTAAAATAGTGCCACAAGATATTGGAAGAGTGTTTTTGAATTTGATTAACAATGCTTTTTATGCCTGTAATGAGCGAAGTCGAAATGCAGTTAACGAAAAGCAAAAGGCTGAAAGCTACAAACCTATAGTTGAAATACGCTCTAAACTAACAGATGGGAAAATTGAAATCAGCATCATCGACAACGGAAATGGCATCCCAAAAGAAATCAAAGAAAAAATTTTCCAACCCTTTTTCACTACCAAACCTACAGGCAAAGGAACCGGTTTAGGTTTGTCTTTAGCTTATGATATTGTGAAAGCACATGGTGGAGAGTTGAAGGTTAATACTGTAGAAAAGACAGGAACTGAGTTTATTATTCAATTACCAATTAACAAAGACAAATCATGAAGCGCATTCTCTACATCATTGGGTTATTCATCCCACTCCTCACGTTTGGTCAATCTGAAAAAGTTTTTGTGATTGCTGACAGCACCTTACTGGGTCGATGGTCAAATTTGGGAAAAGACTGGCGTTACCAAAAAGGAGATCATAAAGAATGGGCAAATCCTGCATTTGATGATTCCTCATGGAAAGAGTTTTCTAATCCAAATTTAAACATGCCTGATGGTAAACATGCCATTGCAAACCGTGGTGAAATTGTCTGGTTTAGAAAGCGTATTAAAGCAGATAGTAGCTTAACAAAAGTCATTGTTTTAAATATCTTTCAATTAGGCGCATCTGAAATTTATTTAGATGGAAAGTTGATTCACGAATTAGGGAAAGTAAGTTCTGATATCAATCAAATCGTTTATAACAACCCTCAAGAAGTTCTGCTTGAATTGCCATTAGAAAAAGGAAAGGAACAGATTTTGGCGGTACGTTATGTCAACGCGAGATATAAATTCCCTATCTATACCAACATCGATGGTTTGATCAGAATTCAAGCCACCACATTGAGCAATGCCAATTCCAAAGAGGATATAAAAAACAGTCGAATTGCTTTTAATAGACAATTTATAAATAACATCTCTATCTCTTTAGGAATATCTATTTTAATGTTTATTATTTTTTTATCCTTTTTCCTCTTTTTTCCTAACGAAAAAATTAATGGATATTTTGCTACTTCTGTATTATTTTTAATGCTGTTTAATATCGGCATCATTTATAATCAAGATTATTCAGGCAATCCATTTTGGTTATCATTCTTCGCTGATACTTGTGTTGTAATTTCCTTTTCAATCTTATTGTATTGTTTATACAATATTCTGGGACAACCCTTAGATATTCTTTTTAAAGCAATAATTTTTTTAGGCTTGATCACCATAGGCTGTTACTTTTTATACGAGCCTGACATTTTAGGCCCCATTTGGGCAATTCTTATTTTGTTTACAACCCTAATAACAGCTATAAAATCATGGAATAAAAATAGAATAGGCAGTATCCTTTTTATGAGTTCTAGTTTTATTTCTCTGTCGTTCTGGGCCATTTATATACTGAGCATAATTGGTTTAATCCAAGTGAATATCATATCGTTTGTTCCTTTCATATTTATGGTGACGCCTGTGACCTTAGCTATTTATTTAGGATATGCCTTTGGTAAACGGAGTCAAGAGTTACGACTAAATCTAGAGCAGGTGAAAACGCTCTCCAAAGAAAAAGAGTCTATTTTATCCTTGCAAAATGAAACTTTGGAGACACAAGTTCAGGAACGTACCGCATCACTCAATCAATCGATTATAGATTTAAAAGCTACCCAATCCCAACTCATCCAATCCGAGAAAATGGCAAGCTTGGGTGAACTCACAGCCGGCATTGCTCATGAAATCCAAAACCCTTTAAATTTTGTCAACAATTTTTCGGAAGTCAGCAATGAAATGATGCAGGAGATTAAAGAAGAAAGAGCAAAGAATAAAGAAGATCGGGATGAAGCGTTGCAGGATGAGATTTTAGAAGATATTTCAAAAAACTTAGATAAAATTAGCCTACACGGCAACCGAGCTAGCAGTATTGTGAAAGGAATGTTGGAGCATAGCCGAACCAGTTCTGGAGAAAAAGAGTTAATTGATATCAATGCTTTAGCTGATGAATACCTCAAACTCGCCTATCATGGATTAAGAGCGAAAGACAAAGATTTTAACGCCAGTTTTGAAAGTCGATTTGATGATAGCATTCCTAAAATTGAAGTGGTGCCACAAGACATTGGAAGAGTGCTTTTGAACCTGATTAACAATGCTTTTTATGCCTGTACTGAGCGAAGTCGAAGTGCGGTAAACGAAAAGCAGCAAGCTGAAGGCTTAAAGCAGAATGCAGAAAGCTATAAACCAAAGGTTACCATCAGTACAAAATCTCAAAAGTCCCCTTCAGGGGATTTAGGGGTTATTATCTCTGTTTCAGACAATGGAAATGGCATTCCTCAAAATATCATTGATAAAATATTTCAACCATTTTTTACTACCAAACCTACTGGAAAAGGAACAGGCTTAGGTTTGTCTTTAGCTTATGATATTGTGAAAGCACATGGAGGTAAAATAACAATAGGAATCCCAAAGCCTGAGCAATTAGGAACCACATTCATCATTTCTTTACCAGCATCAAATCAGACATCATGAAAAATATCATAAAAACCATCCTCCTTTTGTTCATCCCATTATTTGGATGGGCTCAGGATTCTGTACTCAACCTCTCCACTAAAAATTACGATTTACCTTCGGATGGTTCGAATATTGGGAACAAAGAGGGTTGGGTTTTCCACAAAGGAAATGATATTAACTGGGCAAAGGAAAATATAGATCTATCGGGCTGGGAAAAATTAAAGCCTGCCGACCTTTCTTACAAATATGCTGATGAAAATGGAAGAGTAGAAGGATGGTTTAGAATAAAAATTAGGATAGATAGTTCATTAGGTAACCGAGAATTTGGTTTTAGATTGGCATCTTTGGCTGCTACCGATTTATACATCAACGGACAATTGGTAACGACTGCTGGAAAAACAGGTAATAATGGAAAGCCTTTTAAATCCAATGATCCTACCAAAAAAATTACTAATCCTTATCATTTAAATTCTGGAGAAACATATACCATTGCATTTCATGTAGTAGATTATACTACAACAATTTCTCCTTACCTATTAAAATCTGAAATTAATAACTCTTTAGGTGGCATCATCAGCATTACTGGCCCACAATTCGTCAATTTATATTTAGAATATATACAAAAAGACATTGCCATAATTACCATATCTGTTTCAATTTGTGCGGTATTAAGTCTGTTTTTCTGGATACTCTTTTTTCAGAATTCAAGCGAAAAAAACCTTAGACTTATCGCTTTTTGTACAACATCTATAGCTATTACATTTTACAGTAGTTATCAGCTAAGGGCGATACAGAACCCTAATTATGTAGAACTTTGGGCTACCATGAACTCATTTTTTGGAGCTTTATCCTTTTTATTAATGTTATTGCTCATCGTCAACATCTTCAAAAGAAAAGTTACAAAAACACTTAAAGTTTTTTCAATAATTTATTTCATTTTACTTTTTGGCTTTAATTTCTTGCCTGCCGCTAAAAGTCTTACTTCTAATTTAATACTTACTGCCCTATTATTTATGGTATGTATATATTATGTGGTTAGTTCTTGGAAAAACCTAAAAGGTGCGCAGTGGGCTGTAGTTGCAGGGCTTCTCATTTTTCTATTATTGCTTATAGGAGTATATATTTTTAGAAATCATTTACTTTCTTTATACCTAGCGATATCATTTCCATTATCATTACTGGTGTATGTTTCTATGCGTTTTAAAGAAATCATTACCGAAGTACAACAAAATGCAAATCAGGTGCTCCAATTATCCGAAGAAAAAAAGGAGCAAGCTTTAAATCAACAAAAAATTCTTCAGGAAGAAGTCAACAAACAAACAACAGAAATAAGAACCACGCTCGATCATTTAAAATCCACCCAATCGCAATTAATCCAATCTGAAAAAATGGCCAGCCTCGGTGAATTGACTGCTGGCATTGCTCATGAAATTCAAAACCCATTAAACTTTGTCAACAACTTTTCTGAAGTAAGTAATGAAATGATACAGGAGATGAAAGAAGAAAGAGCAAAGAATAAGGACGATCGGGATGAAGCTTTGCAAGACGAGATTTTAGAAGATATTTCAAAAAACTTAGAAAAAATCAGTCTACACGGCAATCGAGCCAGCAGTATTGTAAAAGGAATGCTGGAGCATAGTAGAAATACTTCGGGAACAAAAGAATTAACTGATATCAACGCTTTAGCCGATGAATACCTCAAACTCGCCTATCATGGTTTAAGAGCTAAAGACAAAGATTTTAACGCCAGTTTTGAAACTCGCTTTGATGATAGCATTCCTAAAATTGAAGTGGTGCCACAAGACATTGGAAGAGTGCTTTTGAACCTGATTAATAATGCTTTTTATGCTTGTAATGAGCGAAATCAAAGTACAGTGAATGAAAAGCAGAAGACCGAAAGCTTAAAGCCGAATGTGGAAAGCTATAAACCAACTGTTACCATCAGCTCTAAAAATCTTAATGAAAAAGTGGAAATAACCATTTCTGACAACGGAAACGGCATTCCTCAAAACATCGTGAATAAAATATTTCAACCCTTTTTTACTACCAAACCTACCGGGAAAGGAACAGGTTTAGGTTTGTCTTTAGCTTATGATATTGTGAAAGCGCATGGTGGGGAAATAAAAATAAATACTAAAGAAAATGAAGGAACAGAATTTACAATCACGTTGCCAGCATAGGCATGGTGGGGTCCCGATAGCTATCGGGATGAAAGTTAATAATTTAGAAAATGAAGGAGCAGCGTTTATTATTGAGCTTCCCATTAATACAAAAAGCTTATGAAGTCATTTAAAATCTTATTATTATCACTATTTGTTAGTATTAATTTTTGCCAGGCGCAAGATACTACAATCATACTTTCAGCAAGTAGATTAGATAAAGTTACTCATCAAATTAAGTTAGGCGAATTGAATGGATGGGTCTTTAAACAGGAACCTAATCCAGACCGAGCAAAAATAAATATAGATACCACAGGATGGAAAAGACTACGACCTAACCAATTATCTGCAAAATATGCAGATAAAAATGGACGAGTAGAAGGATGGTTTCGTATAAAAGTAAAACTGGATAGTTCTTTACTTCATAAGCCAATATATTTTGATTTCGCATCGTGGTCGGCGACAGAATTTTATATAGATGACCGACTGGTTGCTACCAGGGGCAATACGGCTAAAGACGCAAAAGCTTTTCGCGAATATAATGGTGATTTAGATCCCCTGTCTATGCGTCTTGATACATCGGTTACTCATATTCTTAGCCTTCATTTTGTAGGATATTTATCACCGCTACCACCACATAATTTAAAGACTCAAAGTTTAAATGCCATAGTTACTATTGGCGGCCCAAATTATATTAAAAATTTATTAAAGTCTAACATAATTGAAAATTCCTTTTATACCTTATGGATAGTTGTTGGTGCTATTCTTTCTATTCTTTTTTGGCTATTTCTCTTTCAAAACCCGAAAGAAAAAAATCTATTTTGGGTTGCACTTTATACCAGTGCCTTAACCATTTACATTTGGTCCTTTTCAAGTTATAGTATTGGAATCACCTATATTGAACATATAACCTATTCCAATATTGGTAGGTGGTTTATTCTCTTCAGCCAATTATTATTGTTGCCCATTATCTTAATCAAAGTTTTCGAAAGAAAAATAAAAAGCAACTTGATTATAAGCCTCGCGATTTTATTTGTAATTAACATTTCACTGGGGTATTTGCCCAATTCCTTTTCTTTAATCAGAGTTATTATCTTCCCGACCTCCATAATTTTTGTTTTAGGTATATGTTTATACTATATCATTACTTCATGGAAAAGCCTCAAAGGCGCTCAGTGGGCAATAGTAATAGGATTGGTTTTTTCAATAATACCTTTTATAACTATATTTTTATTAACTTCCTTTTTTAAAGAATTATTCAAATCGCTGTTTGTTAGTTCCTTATTTTTCTCTGTCTTCTCCCTTTCCTTACCTTTATCACTATTGTTTTACGTGTCTATGCGCTTTAAAGAGATGTTACAAGAGGTACAGGCAAATGCACAGACAGTAGTGGAACTTTCCGAAGAAAAAAGGGAACAGGCAGTAAACCAACAAAAAGTACTGGAAGCTGAAGTTACCAGACAAACCAGTGAGATACGCCAAACATTAGAAAACCTAAAATCCACCCAATCCCAACTCATCCAATCCGAGAAAATGGCAAGCTTGGGAGAACTGACCGCCGGCATCGCTCATGAGATTCAGAACCCTTTAAACTTTGTGAATAATTTTTCTGAAGTCAGTACAGAAATGATTGATGAGATGAAAGAAGAAATATCTAAAGGAGATTTGGATGAAGCCATAGCTATTTCAGAAGATTTAAAACAAAACTTAGAAAAAATAAGCCTCCACGGAAACCGAGCCAGCAACATTGTAAAAGGAATGTTGGAACATAGCAGAAACAGTTCTGGAACAAAGGAACTGACTGATATCAATGCTTTAGCCGATGAATATTTAAAACTCACCTATCATGGCTTAAGAGCCAAAGACAAATCTTTTAACTCTGGTTTTGAAACCCACTTTGATAGCAACTTACCCAAAATAAAAGTGATACCACAAGATATGGGTCGTGTTTTATTGAATTTGATTAACAACGCTTTTTATGCCGTGAAAACCGTAGAAAAACCACTAGTTGAAATAAAAACAGAGTTGATTGAGAATCAAGTCATCATCAAAGTGAGTGATAATGGAACTGGAATACCTGAGGAAGAAAAAGCTAAAATATTCCAGCCTTTCTTTACTACCAAACCAACTGGGCAAGGAACAGGTCTAGGCTTAAGTTTGGCTTATGACATGATTACGAAAGGTCACGGCGGGACTTTGAAAGTGGAAAGCACTCAAGGAGTTGGAACGGAGTTTATTATCACATTGCCTCTGGAATTCTTAGAAAGGCATTAATTTTTAGACAAGAGAAAAAAATATTTCAAAATGCTTGCAACAATGATTATTTATATTTTACTTTGTAATACAAAGTTCTTTTAAAAAATGGAAGAAAAAGATATTTATTCTGAACTGAGCTCCATCAGAAATTTGATGGAACGTTCTACCAAATTTATTTCGCTAAGTGGTTTATCTGGCGTTATGGCAGGTATTTACGCTTTAATTGGCGCTTATTTGGGTTGTCAAATTATTAAATCTTCAGATATATGGGATACTGGAGAAGTGATGTCATTCCATCTTGGTCAAGAAAAAATTTTACAACTATTCCTTATAGCAACCCTAGTTTTAGTTCTTTCGCTTACAACCGGAGTATGGTTAACCATACGTCAAGCAAACAAAAAAGGAGAAAGTTCATGGAATCCAGTAAGTCGTAGATTGCTATTCAATATGGCTATACCCCTATTCACCGGAGGATTATTTATACTCATTTTAATTTTCAGAGGTGATTTTGCCTTAATTGCTCCTTCTAGCTTACTCTTTTACGGATTAGCTTTAGTTGCTGGAAGCTCTTACACTTTTTCTGATGTAAAATGGTTAGGATTCTGCGAAATATTTCTAGGTCTTTTTTCTGCCTTATTACCCGGTTACGAGATTATATTTTGGGCTTTGGGCTTTGGTGTTTTACATATTTTATATGGTGCCATTATGCACTTTAAATACAATCAGTGAAAATATTCGATCAGTTTGATAAAGCATTTGAAAATCGATTACGCTTACAAATTATGAGTGTGTTGGTAGCCAATGAGTATTATGATTTTAATTCTTTAAAAGAGTTGTTGGAGGTGACGGATGGTAATTTAGCTTCGCATTTAAAAGCTTTGGAAAAGGAAGAATATATTATCATCAGCAAAAGCTTTATCGGGCGAAAGCCCAATACACAATATGCGGCCTCTCTCCTAGGGAAACAAGCGTTTAAAAAGCATTTGGAGGCTTTAGAAAATTTAATTAAACAACAGAAATAATATTTTTTTAACCTTATACTTTGAAATTCAAAGTACTTTTAATCACTAAAAATGAAAATAGAATTAAACTCAGAAAATGGAAACTGGTTCGGAGAATCAGTCATCCTAAAATTAGTACTCATTGGGTTTCTAACCTTGATTTTATTGATCCCAAATTTTTGGATCCAAAATTTAATCAACGAACGACAACAAAGACAAACTGAAATCAATCAGGAAATTTCTAATGATTGGTCGGGCAAACAAATCATTGAAGGCCCTGTATTAGTAATCCCTTATACCAAAACAGTTATCGAAAAAGAAAACGTCGAAAGTAAAACACAAACTGTAAAAGAGGTTATTTCAACCATTCACATCCTTCCAGAAAATTTAAACATGGATGCTGTGGTGAAACCAAATAAATTACACAGAGGGATTTTTGAGAGTGTGGTTTACAATTCGCAAATTAAAGTGAAAGGTAATTTTAGCGCTTTAGAATTAAAAAAATCTGGTATTAATCCAGAAAGAATTCTTTGGAGCAAGGCAAAAGTATTTATCGGTTTAAGCGATTTGAAAGGTTTGAAGAATAACCCTCAAATTAAATTAGCAGATAGTACTTACGAGGTTGAACCTGATTTTTTAAATGATGATCTTTTTGATCACAATTTAACCATATCACCCGACTTGAGTCAAATCAAATCTTCTAAATTGGATTTCAACTTTATTTTGGATTTAAAAGGTAGCGACGAATTAAATTTCCTTCACATCGGAAAAAACACAAAAATCAAACTATCAGGAAATTGGCCTAATCCAAGCTTTATTGGAAGATATTCTCCTGATAACCGAAACTTCAATGATGATGGCTTTACAGCTGAATGGAACTTATCTTATTTTAACAGAACCTACCCACAACAGTGGGAAGGTGAAAAGCGCATTATTACAAAAAATAATGATAAAGCAGTTGATGTAACTATAGGGCAAATTGCGGATAGCATGTTTGGTGTCAAATTCATGCTCCCGGTTGATCAATATCAAAAAACAATGCGAACAGCTAAATATTCAATATTGATTATCATGCTCACATTTATTTCGCTGTTCTTTATGGAGTTTATCCAAAAACGAAAAATCCATTTGTTGCAATATGTATTGATAAGTGCTGCCATGATTGTTTATTATATCCTATTACTATCCTTTGGTGAACAGGTTGGTTTCAACATCGCTTATTTAATTGCCTCCGTAAGCACCATTGTGTTGATTGGAAGCTTTGTTAAAGCTTTAATGAAAAGTATCAAACCAGCCCTTCTATTTACTACTATTTTGAGCATTTTTTACGGATTTATTTTTGTAATTATCCAATTACAGGATTTAGCATTAATATCTGGTAGTATCGCATTATTTGTAGTAGTAGCCGTACTGATGTACCTTTCTGCTAAGATAGATTGGACTAAAAAAGAGGTGGAATAATTTAAAACTTGGGAGCGAGTCAATTGCTCCCTTTGAAACAAACCATAAACGACTTTCATCTAAATCAATAAAATGAAAACCATGTTTAAGTTTAATTTAAAATATTTCCTTTGCTTTTTACTACTATTTGTCATTGAAGTATTTATAGAAAGATATACTCATGAGGCGATCATAAGACCTTTTTTCGGCGATTTTTTAGTGGTGATATTGATTTATTGCTTTATTAAAAGTCTACTTAAAACATCACTATATTATACTGCAATTGGTGTATTACTGTTCTCTTATTTTATTGAGTTTATGCAATACCTACATTGGGTCGACTTATTAGGATTGGGCTATTCTTATATCGCTAAAGTAATTTTAGGCACCTATTTCGCTTGGTTAGATCTCTTAATGTATACACTGGGAATACTGTTGGTCATCATCATTGAAAAATTAAAACTCCGCATACAAAACCAAATACAGCGTTCAGTTCATCACAAATCACAGGTTTTTTTCGTTTAAAGGATATGAATGAGTTCGTTCAAAAAAATTCTATAGTTAGAGAGATTTGGGGAGATGGCGATACCATTCTCTTCATTTTCGCTGGTGCCTCAGCGGAGTTTGCATTGAACAAAGCTGTAGATTGGTTATACTTCACCGGCAAATTGCCAAAGGATCCTTTAGGCAGATTATTTTCTACCGTAGAATACGCTCGAATGATTGTATTTTCTGAGTACGATTCGGCTTTAAAATCAATAGACCAAATTACAGCCATACATCAAGGAGTTGAAAAAAGCAGAGGCACCAAAATACCAGATTGGGCTTATCGCGATGTGCTTTTTATGTTAATTGATTATTCGATCAGTTCTTATGAAGTATTGAAAAGACAACTAACAGATCATGAGAAAGAAGAAGTATTTGAGGTTTTCAATCGGATTGGATTAAGAATGGGAATTCAAAATCTACCTACCAATTTTAATGAATGGAAACAACAAAGAAAAACGCATCTTCAAAACGATTTAATCTGTAGTAATTTCACCAAGGATTTATATCGGCAATATGCAAAGCATTTAGGGTTTGTTCGCTTTCAATTATTAAAGCAAGCCCAAGCTTTAGTTTGCCCTAGAACTGTAAATAAACTTCTTAAACTAACTGATTTCATTTGGCTTAAGCCGATTTTAGCTTCCTACAAAATCATCAAGACGATGGAACTACATCATACTTTCAGAAACATCATTTTACCAAAAACCTATAGGGTTCAAATCCAAAATTTAGATGTAGATAAATATTGAAATTAGATTAACAACCTTTTTAATATATTTTGGGTCAATATTTGCTTTATCCGAAAAGCATTTCTTAAATAGAGCAAAATATGTTCAGTAGAATAAAAGTCTGGTTTCAGATTCGGTATCAAAAAATCATCAATAGCATCTCGTTTTATCCAGCTTTAATTGGCCTGTTATTTTTAATTGTCGCCATTTTCATGCTTGGCTTGGATTTCTCTATTCAGGGGAAAAATATAAAATCTAGTGTCTCTTGGTTAAATATTAAAGATGCATCTACCGCTAGAAGCATCATCTCTGCTATTGCTGCTGGTATTATTTCACTTACAGTATTTAGTTTTTCGATGGTCATGATTGTGCTAAACCAGGCTGCCTCTCAAATGAGCAATCGGGTTTTAGACAAATTGATTGGTAACCGATTTCAGCAAATTGTACTAGGTATTTATATTGGAACAATTGTGTATGCATTCTTTCTATTAAGTACTATTCGTGATATTGATTCTGGTTTATATATACCTTCATTAAGTATTTATTTACTCATCGTTTTCACCATCTTTGATATTTTCTTATTCATTTATTTTTTACATTATATCACTCAGTCGGTTAAATATGAAGTGATTATAAGAAGAATTTTTGATAATACTTTAGAGGTGATGAAGTCGAATTGCTTAAAAACCGAAGAATCTTCAACAGAAATTAAAATTGAAAATGGAATAAAAATATTCAGTCATAAATCAGGTATCTATGAACGCTGTGAGGAAAATGGAATAATACGTTTTTGTAAAGAAAACAACTGTCTGGTACATGTTATTCCAACTCCGGGAACTACCCTATTAAAAGGCAGTCCTATAGCTGAGATAAGTAAGGTGTTGCATGAAGATTTAAATAAAGAATTGTTAAATTATCTTTATATCCACGAGAGTGAATCAATCGAGGAAAACTATTTTTACGGCTTTAGACAATTAACAGAAGTCGCAATTAAGGCACTAAGCCCTGGCATTAATGACCCCGCCACGGCCATTATTAGTCTAAGGTCGTTATTTGAACTTTATACTTTCAGAATTCAGCATTTTCCTAAAACCATTTTAAGAGATAAATCATCAAAAGCCTTTGTCATATTAAGTGAGTTAACCTTCGAGAATATTTTTTTAGACACCATTATCCCTATTTGGAATTATGGTAAAGATGACAGAATGATTCAACAGAAAATGCAACTACTTTTATCACAATTAGCCACCAATCATCCTAATGTAACTGTCGAAAAGCTCTTAAATAAAGTAAAGGAATACAGTAAGAATAATGAATTTATTCTTTAACAACCTTATTTTTCTCCTCTATCCATTTGGATAAATACTTAAAACTATTTGACGTGTGATATTGAAGCATCGAGCCTAAAAAATTATATTTCCGATGAGCAACTAAATTGATTTTTAGATCCTTTAAATCATCAATGAGCTTTTTATTTTCAGAAATTTCATTGAAATTTTGGTTGATGATATCCGCACCTCTTGAAGGAAATTTCTCCCAAACAGATGAATTACTATATAATTTCACTGCATCGTCAGCAAAATCTTTAGGTTGTGAAGCTACAAATCCACAATAAGGTAAACCGTCATGCATTCCTTCAGCTCCAATAGGTGTAGTTACGTTTGGCGTTCCACTTAGCATAGCATCAATCAACTTTCCTTTTAAGCCTGCTCCAAAAACCAAAGGCGCTAAACAAACTCTTGCTTTACCCATGATTTCTTTTACATCATTTGCCCTTCCTTTAACTATGAAACCTTCCTTTGGCTTGTGGAGTTGATTTACTTTTTCTGATGTGTAAGCGCCATAAATATGAATTTGAGCTTCAGGCAATTTTTTTCTGATGAGCGGCCAAATTTCGTTTTTCAAAAAAATGATCGCTTGATAATTAGGCTCATGAAGGAAATTACCAATTGAAACAAAATTTTCTCTTGCTTCAAAACCAAGCCATTTTTGTTGTTCTTCAGCAGAAATCTGCGGAAGCATGAACGGTAGGTAAAGCAATAAAGATCCATCAATCTTAAACTGCTGAGTTAGTACTCTCATTTCAAAAGAAGATATAATCAAAGATAAATCGCATCTTAAAATACTAGCAATTTCTCTTTTAGCTAAATCTTCCAGAATAATGTCCTCTAATAGAAATTCTCTTTTTTCTTTGAAAGCTTTTTGGCGAGCAGCTCGCAAACAATGTAAATCTTCGGTATCCAAAACCTTTATTGCATCCGGGCAATTTTCTGAAACTCGCCAACTAAACTGCTCTTCAGTCATAAACCGATCAAACAAAACCAAATCAGGATTTAAGTTTTTAACGAATTCATCAAAACTAGCATCGTTTAATTTGATGCTCACTTTATCTATTCCTAAGGAAATTAAATCCACCATAAATTCACTATCAGCAGCGGCACTGGCAAAAGTGATATCCCATTTTTGATTCTGAAAAGTTTTGATGATTTGCATCATCCTGCTGCCTGCAGCAGACGAATTTGGCTCTGGAAAAACAGTTCCTATAATGAGTATATTTCTGATGGATTTCATTTTTACTTTATTTGATTTTATAAGATATTGCAAACATTAACGTTTTCGCTACCGCGGGTTTCACTTTTTTTTCCGCTAAAAAAGTAAACAAAAAAACTCTCCGCTGCGCCGATTGCTTTTAATGTTATTGCTTAGGCTAATTCAAATCTGCCGCAATCGCCAAGGCGGAATTTAAGATAAACGATTTTCATCAGTTGGCTTGATTAGATGTCAAAATCAAATCCCACTAAAAACCAAATTATCCTTTTCCAAATAGCTCAAATCAACAGGCTCATTAAATATTCCATAAACAGCAGCCCCGCTCCCACTCATCAATGCAAACAAAGCTCCTGCTTCTGATAAAGCTGCTTTTACTCCTCTTATTTGTGGATTACTCCTTAAAATATGTCCCTCGAAATCATTGTTGATCTTCCCTTGCCACTCCTCCAAAGGCAATTGAATTAATTCTTTTAAAGATTGTTGGGGTTGATGTGGCTTCACTCCTCGGTAAGCTTCTCCGGTAGAAACATAAACAGGTGGCATCACCAAAGCCAAATGATAATTAGATAAATCCAAGAAAATCTCTTCAAAAACGTCCCCTTTTTCATAGGCAAACAACGGTTTGTTTTCGATAAAAAAAGCACAATCTGCACCCAATTTTCTACAATAGTTCTGCATTGTTTCCACATCTAGCGAAAGCTGAAATCTTTCATTAATTAATTTGATAAAGAAGGCAGCATCAGCAGAACCACCACCCAAACCAGCTCCAATTGGTATTTGCTTGTGTAGGTGAATTTTAATATTGGGTAAATCGAAATCTTTCCTTAATAAATCATAAGCTTGTAAACACAAGTTTTCGTTCGCATGACCTGGAATTTCTATTCCTGAAGTTTCAAAGCTCATCTCAGCGGCTTCGATGACTTCTAAAGCATCTTTAATCTGGACTGGGTAGAATATGGTTTCGAGGTTATGATAACCATCTGAACGGCGGCTGGTGATTTTTAACCCGATATTGATCTTCGCGTTAGGAAAGGTAATCATCAATAATTAACAATTAGGAGTTTTGCACATTAATAGGATAGCAAATATAGATTAATTTAATTTGTAGCAGAGACAAACCGATATGAAGCAATATTTAGATTTAATGAGTCACGTTTTAGAAAACGGCACTCAAAAACATGACCGAACAGGAACAGGAACCATTAGCGTCTTCGGTTATCAGATGCGTTTTAATTTAGCAGATGGTTTCCCGATGGTAACAACTAAAAAACTGCACCTTAAATCTATTATTCACGAGCTCATTTGGTTTTTAAGTGGTGATACAAATATCAGTTACCTAAAAGAAAATGGTGTAAAAATTTGGGACGAATGGGCGGATGCAGATGGAAATTTAGGCCCAGTTTACGGCTCACAATGGAGATCGTGGCCAACACCTGATGGAAAGCACATTGATCAGATATCTAATATCATCCATCAAATCAAAAATAACCCCGACTCCAGAAGAATCATTGTATCCGCATGGAATGTTGCCGAAATTGAAAATATGGCTTTACCTCCATGTCATAGTTTCTTTCAGTTTTATGTTGCTGATGGAAAATTAAGCTGTCAGTTATATCAACGTAGTGCTGATGTTTTCTTAGGTGTACCGTTCAATATCGCATCTTATGCCTTATTAACCATGATGGTGGCGCAAGTTTGCGGTTTGCAACCTGGAGATTTTGTACATACCTTGGGCGATGCGCATTTATACAATAACCATTTAGAGCAAACTCGATTACAGCTGAGTAGAGACTCACGTCCTTTGCCCACCATGAAAATCAATCCTGCAGTAAAAGATATTTTTAGCTTTAATTTTGAAGATTTTGAATTGGTAGGTTACAAACCGCATCCACATATAAAGGGGGCAGTGGCGGTTTAAATATTTTTCACTTCTATAAGTTAATTAGGTTTCTGATAACTAAACCTTTAATTTTGTAACATGGAAATTTTAGCCAATAAAGTAGTTGATTTAAAAATGCTGTGCGAAATTCATAGCGTTGAAAAAATGTATCTTTTTGGTTCGGCTGTAACTTCAAATTTCAACTCGAAAAGTGATATTGATTTATTGGTCAAGTTTAAAAAAATAGAATTGTTCGACTATTTCGATAATTACATCAATCTTAAAGAAAAGCTAAAAATATTATTGGGGCGTGACGTAGACCTACTAGAAGAACAAGCTTTAAAAAATCCAATCTTAATTAAGTCTATCAATAATTCTAAGCAATTGGTTTATGGATGAAAAAATTCTAAAATGGCTTTTTGATATTAAATTATCGCTTGATGAAATTGATAGTTACTTTGAACAAGAAGATAAAATATTCAAGAATTATAAGGAAAACTTAATGCTTAAAAGAGCAGTTGAAAGAAATCTTGAAATAATTGGTGAGGCTGTGAATAGGATTTTAAAAAGAAATCCTTCTTTTTCTGAAAAAATAACTCATGCAAAAGCGATTATCAGTTTAAGAAATCAAGTTATTCATGCATATGATAATATCTCCGATGAAAATATTTGGTCAATTCTGATTAATCACCTACCCAAATTAAAATCTGAAATTGATGGTTTCATTAATAAAAATTAGATTTTTGAACAGTTTTTAAAAACATGACAATAAGTATTATAGTTGCCACAGATGAAGAAAATGGAATTGGTAAAAACAACCAATTGATGTGGCATTTACCAAAAGATCTAAAGTTTTTTAAAAGCACAACTTCAGGGCATCCTGTGATTATGGGACGTAAAACCTATGACTCGGTAGGCAAACCATTACCCAACAGAAGAAATATCATCATCACCCGACAAAAAGATTTAAAAATTGAAGGTGTTGAGGTTTTTAATGAATTAGAAAACGCGATCAAGGCTTGCGTCGATGAAGAAGAAGTATTTATTGTGGGAGGCGGCGAAATTTATAAGCAAGCATTGCCTTTTACTGATAAAATATACCTTACAAAGGTGCATCATACCTTTAATGCTGATGCTTTTTTTCCAGAACTTAATTACTCAGAATGGAAATTAATTTCCAAAGAAGAACACGAACCAGACGAGAAACACGCTTACTGTTTCTCTTTCATTACTTTTTCAAGAATTTAAAGCTTGTAATAAATTAATTTTTAAGGATTTTATAAATTAAAAATTTAATTAGCTTTGCCATCTTGAATAAAAACAGCAAAATTATACAAATCAATTAATCAGAAATGCAAAACAAAGGAATTATTAAGTTTGCAGCAATTGTATTAGCAATACTAAGTTTATACGCTCTCTCTTTCACATTCATCACGAAAAAGGTAGAAAACGATGCAAAGGAATACGCTAAAGGGGATCCGATTAAAGAAAGAGCATACTTAGACTCTATTTCTAACCAACCAGTATACCCAATCTTGGGTCATACTTTCTCGTATGTAAAACAACGTGAAATTCCATTAGGATTGGATTTAAAAGGTGGAATGAACGTTACCATGGAGATAGAATTATCTTCTTTAGTTAGAAGTTTAGCTAACAATCCAACAGATTCTTCATTCAACAAAGCATTAAAAAATGCTGAAGGGAGGTTAAGTACCAGTCAAGATGGCTTAATTCCTCTTTTTATTGATGAGTATGAAAAAATCAATCCAAACGGTAAATTGTCTATTTTCTTTGCAACAAAAGAAAATGCTGATGATGTTAAATTAAATGCATCTAATAAGGATGTGAGGTCCTTTTTAGAAAAACAAGCTAATTCTGCAGTCGAGCGTTCTTTCAATATATTAAGAACTCGTATAGATAAATTTGGTGTAACACAGCCAAACATTCAGCTACAAGGTGGGTCTAATAGAATTTTGGTTGAATTACCTGGTGTAACTGATGCTGATAAAAACCGTGTACGTAAATTATTACAAGGTTCGGCGAAGTTAGAGTTTTACGAAACTTACGACAATCAAGAGATTTTCCCTGTTTTACAAAACATCAACAATATTTTAGCAGCTAAACAGCCAAAAACTGAAAACAAAAAATCTGCTACAGCAGATACATTAAAAGCTGATTTAAAAAATAAACCGGCTTTACTAAGTGCTAAAAAGGATTCAACTAAAAAAGACTCTTCTAATGTAGAGGCTTTAGCAAAATCTAACCCTTTATTTGCAATATTAACACCTGCTACCTATCAAGGTCAAAATGGGCAACAAAGTTTGCGTCCCGGTCCAACTGTTGGTTATGCAAACGAAAGTGATACCGCAAAAGTAAATGCTTATTTAGCTCAGGAAGATATTAAAGCATTGCTACCTGCTAATATTAAGTTATTGTGGGGAGTGAAACCTGTTTCTGCTGATACCAAAGCATTCGAGCTTTTTGCAATTAAACCTTCAGGTATAAATGGAGAGCCAGCTTTAGGTGGCGATGTGATTTCTAATGCTCGTGAAGATTTCGACCAACGCGGAAATCCAGAAGTTGTTATGGTAATGAAATCTGAAGGTGCAAGAATTTGGAAAAACATTACAGCCGCTGCTGCAGGTTCCCCTTCTGATGAGAATGATAATAAATCTGTAGCTATCGTTCTAGACAACTCTGTTTACACAGCACCAAGAGTTTCTGGAGAGATCCCTAATGGCATATCTTCTATCTCCGGTAACTTTACAGTAGACGAAACAAAAGATTTAGCTAACGTATTAAAAGCGGGTAAACTTCCTGCTCCTGCAAAAATTGTTCAGGAAGCTATTGTTGGGCCATCATTAGGTGCCGAGGCAATTAGCTCAGGCTTAATGTCATCAGTAGTGGGTTTAATTGTAGTATTAATCTTCATGATGTTCTACTACAACAGAGCTGGTACTGTTGCCAATATTGCTGTTTTTTCTAACGTATTCTTCCTGATGGGTGTACTAGCTTCTTTAGGAGCTGTATTAACCTTACCGGGTATAGCAGGTATTGTTTTGACCTTAGGTATGGCTGTAGATGCAAACGTATTGATCTACGAACGTATCCGTGAGGAGTTAGGTTTAGGAAAATCTTTAAAGGTGGCAATTTCTGATGGTTACAAACACGCCATGCCATCAATATTAGATAGTCAGGTCACTACCTTAATTACAGGTATCATACTATATGTATTTGGTTCAGGGCCGATTCAAGGTTTCGCCACTACATTAATGATTGGTATCATCACTTCCTTATTCTCAGCCATCTTAATTTCAAGGTTGATTTTTGAATGGATGTTGAAGAAAGAAATGAATATTAAATTTTCTAACCCTTGGAGCGATCATACCTTTAAAAATGCAAACTTCCCATTTGTTAAAAAACGTAAAATATTCTACCTTTTATCTGGAACTTTCATCACTTTAGGTATTATTTCTATTATTGTTAGAGGCTTCTCTTTTGGTGTGGATTTTAAAGGTGGTAGAACCTACGTTGTTCGTTTCGAAAAACCTGTAACTACAGAAACTGTACGTCAGGATTTAAACGAAACTTTTGGTGTAGTAAGTGAGGTGAAGACTTTTGGTAGTGATGATCAGGTTAGAGTAACCACTCCTTACATGATTGATAGCCAAGCTGACAATGCTGACCAATTGGTGGAAGCTAAGTTGAAAGAAGGTTTAGCTAAAATTGCTAACAACAAAGGAACCGTAATGAGTTCTCAAAAAGTTGGACCAACCATTGCTAATGACATTAAAATATCAGCTATTTATGCGGTACTATTATCCATCATTGCAATTGCACTCTATATTTTCATCCGTTTCAGAAAATGGTCTTATAGTATTGGTGCATTGGTTGCGCTTTGTCATGATGTGCTCTTGGTACTCTCCTTCTTCTCCTTATTTAACGGAATTTTACCATTCTCGCTCGATATTGACCAAGCATTTATTGCCGCCATATTAACGGTAATTGGTTATTCCATCAACGATACGGTGGTGGTGTTTGATAGGATTCGTGAGTTTTTAAACGCTCATCATGCTAAGACTGATAAAATGTCAATCGTGATTAACGATGCCATTAACAGCACTTTAAGCCGTACGGTAATCACAGCCTTAACCGTAATATTTGTGTTGGCAGTATTATTTGTATTCGGTGGTGATGTAATTAGAGGTTTCTCTTTCGCATTATTAATAGGAGTTATATTTGGTACATACTCTTCCATTTGTGTAGCTACTCCTGTAGTAGTTGACTTTATGAAAGACGAAAACAAAGATTAACTCTTTTCCTAATATTTATAAAGCCTCCTGATTATATCTGGAGGCTTTTTTGTTTAACTTGTTCCAATCTATTATTACGATTATTCATCATGAAGCATCAGAAAAAAAGAAATTCAAAAGAAAAGTCAAAGCTACATCCAAGAAATAAACATCAAGGAAGATATGATTTAAAAGAATTGTGTAATACCTGTCCAGATTTAGAGCCTTTTATCATTTCTTTAGACGAGTACAACGAGACGATTGATTTTGCTGATTCTAACGCTGTGAAAATGTTAAATAAAGCATTACTTGAACATTATTACGGAGTAAAAAATTGGAGTATTCCAGAAAATTACCTTTGTCCTCCCATCCCAGGAAGAGCAGACTATATTCATCATATAGCAGATTTATTAGCTTCTAGTAATCAAGGTCTCATCCCAAAAGGGAAGCATATCAAAGTTTTAGACGTTGGTGTTGGGGCAAATTGTGTTTATCCGTTAATTGGTAATCACGAATATGAATGGTTATTTACTGGCGTTGATGTGGATGCAGTAGCCATTCAAAATGCAGAGCAGATCATCGAGGCCAATCCCCATTTAAAAGGGAAAATCAAATTTCGCTTGCAAGCAAATGTGAAAGATATCTTTAAAGGTGCAATGGAAAAAACAGAACGTTTTGATTTAACCGTTTGTAATCCTCCTTTTTATGCTTCGCTTGAAGAAGCAAAAAATGCTACGCTTAAAAAATTGAATAACTTAAGTGATGAGAAAGTCACTCAGGTTAAGCAAAACTTTGGCGGACAAAATCGTGAGTTATGGTGCCATGGAGGCGAAAATAAGTTTGTGTATGAAATGATTCATCAAAGTAAAGAGTTTGCAAACTCTTGCTTGTGGTTTTCTACTTTGATATCTAATAAAGCACATTTAAAAAATGCTTATGCTCAGTTAGAAAAAATGGAGGCCGCAGCAGTTAAAACCTTACCCATGGGACAAGGAAATAAAATCAGTCGTGTTTTGGCTTGGACGTTTTTAAATCCAGAGCAGCATAAAAAATGGATGAGTAAAGAAGCTGCCACTGTAAAATCTTAAATTATCATTTGGGCGTTTCCCTTCGGGGCAGGCTGTCCGCTATATCCCGCCGAAAAGGCGGGGATGTCGCTTCCATCCTTAACGCAACATCCGTTTAAAAAAAACTCAAAAATAATTAGATAAATACACAAACATTTTATCATTATATTTGTCATACTAATTATTAATATGGCAACAGAAAAATTTAGTACTTATTCTTACCTGCTCGATAGAACCAATCGAAAAATCAAACAGTATGCGCAACAAAAATTCAAAGAAGAAAACTTTGATATTACAGTAGACCAATGGTTGATATTGAAGAATCTAAGTATCCATAATGATCAAAATCAAAGTCAGCTTGCCGAGCTAACTGGTAAAGATCATCCTACCCTTACTCGAATTTTAGATTTGCTATGTAAAAAAGGATTGGTGGAACGTAAAGCAGCTCCAAACGATCGAAGAAGTTTTAACATCCATCTAACAGAGTTTGGCATACAAAAACAAAAAGAATGGGCACCTAAAGTTGCCGAAGCCAGAATGAAAGCTTGGGAGAATTTGACCGAGCAAGATTATGAAGACTTAAAAAGAATTTTAAACACCATTTACCAATCATTATCATGAGTACACAAAATATCATCCATACCGATTTATGTATAGTTGGAGCAGGACCAGTTGGTTTATTTGCGGTTTTTGAAGCTGGTTTACTAAAAATGCGTTGTCATTTGGTAGATGCTTTGCCACAAATAGGAGGACAGCTTTCTGAGATTTATCCTCATAAACCCATCTACGATATCCCAGGCTATCCCGAAATTAAAGCTCAAGAATTAGTTGATCGGTTAATGGAACAAATCAAACCTTTTGATCCAGGGTTTACTTTAGGCGAACGCGTAGAAAATTTAGAAAAAGATGAAAATGGAAATTTCAAAATTACCACTAGCGACCATACTGAAATTCATTGCAAAGCAGTAGTCATTGCTGGTGGCTTAGGCTGTTTTGAACCACGTAAACCTGAGATAGAAAATCTGGAACGCTTCGAAGGAAAAGGCGTGAGCTATATGGTAAAAGATCCAGAAGTTTATCGTGATAAAAAAATTGTGTTAGCTGGTGGTGGAGATTCTGCTTTAGATTGGACTATCTTTTTAGCCAACATTGCCAAAGAAGTGACTTTGGTTCATCGTGGAGATACTTTTAGAGGAGCACCAGATTCTGCCGAGAAAGTTTTTCAATTGGCCGAAATGGGGAAAATCAATTTGATATTATCTTCTCATTTAACCAAAATCAATGGAAATGGACATTTAAAAGAAGTGAGCTTATTGAACAAGGCGAAAGAAGAAAGCACTTTGGAGACCGACTTTTTGATTCCGCTTTTTGGTTTAAGTCCTAAATTGGGTCCTATTGGTGAATGGGGCTTGAACATCGACAAATCAGCGATAGCTGTAAACACTGAAGATTACTCTACTAATGTAGCAGGCATTTACGCCATTGGCGACATCAATACCTATCCTGGCAAATTAAAATTAATACTAAGCGGTTTTCACGAAGCTGCCTTAATGTGTCAAAGTGCCTTCAAATATGTTTATCCAGATCAAAAATTATCTTTCAAATACACAACCGTTTACGGTGTAAACAGTTTTTAGTATGATTAAATTAACCGTAATCGATAGAGACGATACATCTCAGGAAATCGAAATTCCAGAAGAAATTAGCCTCAATTTAATGGAGGTTTTAAAAGCATCTGAATATGATATTTTGGCCACCTGCGGCGGCATGGCTTTGTGTGCGACTTGCCATGTTCAGGTTTTAGAAGGCTTAGAACAATTACCCGAGCCTCAAGACCAAGAGTTAGACATGTTGGACACTTTGCCGAATGCAGCTAGCGACAGCAGGCTGGCATGTCAATTGCGAGTGAATGAAACTTTAGAAGGTATCAAAATAAAAATCAGAGGCGACCTTGTTTAAAGCTGAAGGCTAAAAGCCGAAAGCTAAATGCAAATGCTTAAAACATAGAACATGAAAAATCAAACCACACAATTCCCTAAAGTAATTATCATTGGCGGCGGTTTTGGCGGAATCCAAATCGCTAAAAAAATGAATAAAAAAGAAGTGGATTTATTAATGTTAGACCGACATAACTACCATACTTTTCAACCATTACTTTATCAAGTGGCTACTGGTGGTTTAGAACCCGATTCTATTGCCTTTCCGCTTCGTAAGGTTTTTCAGGATCAAAAGAACTTCAACTTCAGGGTGGCGGATGTGAAGCATATCAATCCCGAAAATAAAAGTGTGACCACTGATATTGGTGATTTTGATTATGATTATTTGGTGATTGCTACAGGTTCAGAAACCAACTTTTTCGGTCAAAAAGAAATCGAGCATTTCTCAATGCCTATGAAAACTGTTCCCGAAGCTTTAAATCTGCGTTCTTTAATTCTTCAAAATTTCGAAGAAGCTTTGGTAGAGAAAGATTTAGAACGCAAACAAGCACTCATGACTTTTGTGGTAGTTGGGGGCGGACCAACAGGCGTAGAGACGGCTGGCGCCTTGGCAGAGCTTAAAAACCATGTGTTAGTTCATGACTATCCCGAGCTGGATATTCATAACATGAAAATTTATTTATTTGAAGGAAGTGAACGTATTTTAGAACCCTTCTCGCTGCAAGCTTCAAAAAAAGCAAAAGAGTTTTTACAAAATATGGGCGTAATTGTGATGGAAAAAACAAGGGTAAATCATTACGATGGCGACAAAGTTACCTATAATACCACTGAAACCATTTTCACCAAGGGCGTTGTTTGGAGTGCTGGCGTAAAAGGTGCAATCATTCCAGGTTTAGAAAAGGCAGAAATTGTACGTGGTGGACGTATAAAAACGACGAATTTCAATTTGGTAGAAGGTTACGAAAATATATTCGCCATTGGCGATTTAGCCTACATGGAAACTCCCGAATGGCCTCATGGACATCCCGGCGTGGCCCAAACTGCCATACAACAAGGACAACAACTGGCAGATAATCTCATCCGAATCATCAACAACGAAAAACCACATCCTTTTAATTATTTCGACAAAGGTTCTATGGCTACCGTTGGTCGCAACAAAGCCGTGGTAGATTTAAAATACTGGAAATTTCAAGGCTTTTTCGCTTGGTTAACTTGGATGTTTATCCACTTATTGTTCTTGGTGGGTTTCAGAAATAAAGCAGTTACCTTAATCAACTGGATTGTTAATTATTTTAGTTACGATCGTGGTTCAAGAGTCATCATTAGAAAATTCAACCGAGAATCTATGATGGAAGAAGGAAAAGCGGTTTAAATTTTGAAAAGCAAAAACAGTGATTCTATTGATGGATAGTTGGATCTTCCGCTATATCCCGCCGACTGGCGGGGATGCCGCTTCACCCCCGTTTATTTAACTTTGGGTGGTGCGGATAGCAACTTGCTAGCAGTGTCGTTATGAAGAATTCTAGGCATATGTTAGTGTAGTTCCTACGGAGACTATACTTGGACAAATGGAAATACCCTGTTTAGTTATGTTGTAATTATGGTAATATGATAAGTTTTATCGTTTAGAATTGATACATTCTTTTTAATTTTAGGCTCGGGATTTGGCTCATTAAAGTTTGCATAATAAATCATCCCTCGTTTTGAATTTGTAGCCTGCATATAAAGTAAAACTTGATTAATTGAATTATTTATAATAGAACCTGTAGCTTTCATTCTTTTGAATTCAAGTATCAATGGTTCATTATCAATTTCAATAAGAAAGTCGGGCCTAATATGACGACCTCCTATATTAAATTGCGGTTCTCTTTGGGTATTTACTAAATTACTAACAGATTCAATATAAGCATGAAATAATCCCATAATTTCACCTTCTGAAATTTCTTGTTTATTGTTGTATATCTGTTCACTATTTTGCCTTGAAAATTCAACAATAATATTTACTAGTTTATCAATTGGAGATACGCTGTTGGATATTACTATATCATTTATTTTTTCAGCATTTTCTTTTTGTTCAGTTAATTTTTTTTGCTGTGTTTGATAAGCAATTTTTTCTTGAATTTGCTTTAGGAGCAAATGGACAAAGCTTGATACGGAAGTAAGAGCTATAAATGCTTCACTCTCATCAAAAAATAGTTTAAAATCATGAGTTGATTTATTTCTCCATTCTTGTCTATAATTTTTAAACAATTGTAAAACTCTTTCTCTAAAAATATTATTTGTCTCAAAGAATTTTTCTATTTCGTTTGGAGTTTGCTTGAAAACTTCTTCTTCTGTTTTATCTGCTAGTACTTTATAAGATTCTTTTAAAGCTCCTTCATAAGCTTGATTTCCTCTATAAATCACATCATTAAAAAAATTAGAATCTGACTTCCCCTGCTTATAATAAAGCTCCGCCCTGTCTATATGAGTAAAGATTGAATCAAGATAATTTGAACTATCAAATTTTTTTATTGAGTTAATCTGAAGCTCTATTTCTTTAAGTACATCCATTCGCGTTTTTTTTGAGGCTGCTGTTACTTTAGTTATCCTTTTAAATATAGGGGGTAATTAAAAAGGTATAATATACTTAATATAAAAATGTTTAAAATTTGTGCGAAATTTATAACGCTAAGGCACTTTTTGAGATTTTTATTGTAATGGTAGACAGCAATTAAAAAGGTATATTAGTTCCATTTGCTTCCATTTATCTTCCACAACTAAATATAATTAGTTCTGATCTGAAGCCGATTAAGTTCCATTATGGCTTAATTTGATTGAAATAGCCCTCTATTATGTTTTCTGTATCCGCTTCTTTAGCTTTTTTGTAGAAATCGTTAATTGCTGCAACAAGTGATGTTAAAGGAGCATTAAAGCCTAAATATTTGTCTATTTCCTTTAGGATATTGTCTCTATAAGCTTCATAATCAAATGATTTTCCATTGTAATACTTTGATACTTCATGTTCCTTTTTATCAATATTTTCAAAATAGTAATGGTCTAGGTTCATGATTATATATTGAAAGTTCATCAATGTATTAATGTTCTGATAAAGCTTAGCCCTTTCATTATTGCCTTTAAGTAACTCTAAAAGCACTTTTTTCTGAACATGACCTTCTAAATAAAATGGTGCATCAATATCTAATACATAGCTTTTATCTACGATTTTTGATTGATTTTTTGAAGTAATTATGCTGTCATTTTGTTCTAAATCTGGATTCGATTTGTTAGAATTAGCATCTATATTATCGGTTGAAACAGGGTTTTTGTCTTTCCCTGTAACATAATTATTGCGTAAATTTGTAACATTTTCATCCCCACTTAATTTAGCCTCAACCTTTATATCAAAGAAAAATGACGGCTCTATATTAAACTCTTCACAAATAGATGCAATTGTAATGAATGTTGGATTTGATTTTCCTGTTTCTATTTGTGCCAAATTAGACCTACTGACATGGATTTTATCTGAAAAATCAGCCTGAGTTAATTTCTCTCTTATTCGGATAGATTTAATTTTTTCTCCTGTCGTCATATCTAACAAATATGTTAATTAATTTGCAAATGTAATTCACAATGATTACAATTGTAACCTAATGCAAATCAAACTTAATAAAAACATGACAAGAAAAGAATTAAAAGAAAAAATTCCATATGGCTACATAAAACTAATAGCGATAAAAGCCGGTGTTTCTCCTCATTCTGTTTCACTTTTTTTAAGCGAAAAAACGAATAGCACTAAGGTTGAGCTAGCAGCCTTAGAGGTTGTTAGTGACCTTGAACAAAAGAAAAGAACATTTATTGATCAAATCGTATAAAGATGCAGAGGTTTGGATATAAGGATGCTTTAGCCTCACTAGAAGATTTAATAGATTTCAATCATTTAATCGAAAATGAAAAAGATAATATTCGTGTTTATAGAAATAGGTATAAAGGAATATACTGGGTTAAAGAACCTAAAACAAGACTTTATATTTGGTCAACTATACCGGATAGATTCATTAAAAAATATAACCTTCCAAATGTTGAGAAAGTAATTGACTTATGTAAACTTCAACAATCCTTAGAAATTGAGAGTGCCAAAAACTTAGAAATACAAAACGCAGAAATAGAAATTATAAACGCTCTTAGATATGCTTTTGAAATTGAGTTCTCTAAATTTTGCCCTAAATATTACCCTCATTATCCAAATAATCCAGATAAGGTAATTGAACTAGCTAAGCTTCATTCGGTATATAATTGCTGTTTAATCCTTAGAAAAGTGCATACAATAGCCCTGACACATGGGGGGTATATGCACATTTTAGGCTCTAATGCACCTATAAAAAACCAAGTTAAGTTTGGGCAAAAGCTTGCTTATTGTGAAATAAACGGCATTTCTCTAGTTCATAAGAGTGCGAAAAAGCCCCGAAAATACTTAGTAAAACTAACTGATTGGCATATTGCTAAAATTGAGTTCTATTATTCACTTGCAAGTCAATATACACATGATCAAATTGATGATTTATTAAACAATGATTGCAAAAAGAATAAAAAGGAAGCTGTTTCATTCCATACTATAAGTAAATATTTATCTAAACCAGAGGTTAAAAACCGTCTATCAATTTCTAGAAATCCCGAACGATGGAAAAAAGAAATTAAGCCATTTACAAGAAGGGAAAAACCTGATTATGCTTTTGATTTATGGTATGCGGATGGTTCGCCAATACAAATCACCAGTTGGAATAAGAACCACACCAAAGTAACAAGACTAAATCTGTTTATAGTTATTGATGTAAAAAGTTTAAAAATAGTAGGGTTTGATGTTTCTGAACAAGAAGATAGATACAACTGGTTTGCAGCCCTTAAAATGGCAGTTTCGCTTTCACAGGCTGCGCCTTTTGAATTAATGTATGATAATGCAAGCGCAACCAAAACAGAAGAATTTAAAGCCATTAAAAACGATTTTTTAGTACGAGGTAGTCAATTTAATAATACTACCAAAGCAGAACCACAACAAAAAGCAGATGTAGAGCGCACAATACAGACTTTACAAAGCTTTATGCGAATGATTGACGGCTTTATAGGTGAAGGAATTAGAAGCAAAAGAGAAAATGGAAGAATAGATGCAGAACATTTAAGCAAAATAGCAAAGAAAAACGGCTTTTATACTTATGAAAGCATGTTTTTGATTATTACTGATTTAATATCAATCTATAATTCTAAACAAAAAAGAGGTAGAAGGTCGCCTAATCAAATATTTACTGATAGTGAAAAGCCAAATGCAGTGAAGTTGAATCCTGCTGATATTGCTATGCTGTTTTGGCATCATAAAATATTAAAAGTAAGACGTAGTGAAATAACCTTTGAAATCCGTAAGAATCCTTATTACTACAATATCTACAATCATGAATTGGCTTTGCAACTGGATGGAACAGAGGTTAAGGTTTATTATGATGAAAATGACCTTTCCACAATTCACATCTTCAAACTTAATAACGAATACTTAGGTGAAATAAAGCAGAAAGTAAAGATTGTTTCAGCCAAAGCAAATCAAACTGAAGGTGATGTTATTGAAATCATTAAGCAAAGCAAACATCATGAGAATAAGGCTAAAGTAGCAAAGCAAATCACTAAAAACATCATTGAAAAAGGGATGATGGATGATGAAGAAGGCTTTTTACAGCAAAGCAACCCATATATGATTGCTAAATCAGATTTGAACGATGCAGAAAGTAAAGCGATGATAAACTACGTGTATGAGAATGCAGGATTAGACTTATCCAAAGTTGAAGATTACAAACCTTTTGAAGCTGAAAATATAGTCTCAAAACAGGTTAGCAAAAGTTCTTTAGAACAAAGACATAGCAAAAAACACTTAAAGCCAGCAACCTTAGAAATAGTAAGTAAAAGATAGAAAGCTGTTAAGCCTGAACGCTTAACAGCTAATTAAACAGTTTTTAAACACCATTAAAGTTAAATCAACCAAATATGCAAAAAGAAAATTTAATACAGCAAGCCAAAGAATTGATAAATGAGTTTGCAGCGCAAAAAGACCTTAGTAAAAACAAATTGTCTAAAAAGCTAAATGTTTCAAGTGCTATACTAAGCTTTATTGAAAATGGACAATGTGAAAGTGTATCAGAAGATATGCTTTTAAAAATCATTAATGAGTTAAAGCCTAAATCAGCCTTTAACATTATGGGTACTTCAAATTACAATGCAATACAAAGCATTTGTAAAAGCACCCAATTGGCAAGTCACATGAATGCGATAATAGGTTTTACAGGTGCAGGAAAATCAACTGCCTTGTATGATTACTACCGAAATGGTGTGAATGTTTATTACATAGAATGTAAAAATTCAATGAATAGAAAGCAGTTTTTACATGCTGTTTTAGCCGAAATGGGAATCAATTATTTAGGTTCTGTTTACGATATGGTAAAGCAAATTTGCGACTATTTAAATACGCAAAACAAACCGCTTCTAATTATTGATGAAGCTGGTAAAGTATCAACAAACATTTTATTAGACCTACATGATATAAGGAACTCCACCTTTCATAATGCAGGAATTATTATGGCTGGGTGTGAATACTTTCAAAGAGATGTACAAAAAGCAGTCAATAAAGAGAAAATCGGTTATCCTGAATTTCATAGTAGGGTTGTAAACTGGAATATCTTAAACAGACCTACCAAAGCCGAAATAGCAGCTATATGCAAAGCAAATGGAATCAATGATGAAGATTTAATAAAGGATTTTCAAAAGCTTCCAAATTACAGGCTTTTATATAATGCAATTACAAATGAGGAGGTAATGTCATGACAAAGACTTATGAAGTAGTAAAGGCTGAAAAGCTATATGTAGAAAGATTTATGACAGGCATAGGTATCTCTGAAGAATTAGATGTTTCACTTACGAATGTTTATAGATGGATTAAAAAATATGGATGGAAAGCAAAAAGGGATGAACGATTAAGAATGATAAAGGAACTGGGATATAGTTTAGAGGAGTTCCAAAAATTTGTTGATAAGAACAAACCTGAAATATCAAAAAGTGTGAAAATAGCAATTCGTAAATACAAAAAATCTAAAATCCAATGAAGTACATAACAAACCCACAATTAGCAAAATTTCATGTGCTGTTAAACAATCTTGGAATAATAGACCAAAAGCAACACATGGTTTATAGTATTTCTGATGGTAGAACGACTAGCAGTAAAGAACTATCATTTGATGAAGCAAGAACACTTATCATGAACCTTTCACAGTACGACCCTAGAGAACGCACCAAATCGGTTATTTTCTCACTGGCATATAAAGCTGGTATCATTTACGGTGAAAGCGATACAGATAAGAAAATCAATACTGCAAAACTTAACGCTTTCATCCGTGACCGTGGAGCAGTTAAAAAAGACCTAAACGAAATGAATCAACAGGAATTGAATAAGGTTCACCGTCAATTTGAATCAATTGTAAGAAATACGCAAAACAGTACTGACAAAAAAACAGCTGATTCATTAGTTAAGAACCTATTAGAAGATTTAAACCTTAATGCATTATAAATATGGAAAATAACAAAAAACAAGAAGTGTTAAATGCCTTCAAAAGTATTATTGATCAAATGGAGGTAGAATATCTTTATGATAATCTGCTTCAAGCTTATTTTGATTATTCACAGCTTTTGACCAAAAGTGAAGATATGTTCTTAAGTGGATCATCTGAAAAATTATACTGTTTATCAATTCTAATAAATGTTTTAGACGGTAAAAAGTAGAATCCTGTATGATATACCGCTTAAGCATAGGGGGTAAATGCATGTATAAACTATAAAAACAGCCTTTATACTATTTTAAAAATGGAAAATCAGAAAAAATCAAAACTATCTGAAAAAAGAAATGAAAAAATCTATCAGGAATTTGAAAACCTGTTCAATGATAAAGGGCTAAGGATAGACGTGATTTATAATAAGTTATCTGAAAGGTACTTTATTTCAGCCTCTCGGATAGGTAAAATAGTAGTTGAACAGGCAAAGAAGATTAGAGAGCTAAAAGAGATTGAAAGTAAATAAGTAACAAACTAAACATTCACAATTAAACAAGATTAAACTATGAGTTTAAAAAGCACTGTAGAAGAAATATTTTTACCTACAACTGAAAAGATTTCAAACGCAACAGGATTGCCTGTTATTTTTGATATTGCCCAAATAATGAATAAGCTTTATGGCTATAAAACAGGCTCTATTGTCGGATTGCCTGAAACTGCCAATATCGAAAGCTTTAACATCCCCCAAAAAATAACCAGAAAAAGAACAGACAAAGGTTCTCCTATTTACGGCATGCAGGACATGATTGGTCGTGAGGTTTTTCTGCCTTTGACCATAGAAACCGGGGGTGTAGATTACGAATTCCCTTTTGTTGTTGTTAGTTTAAAAAGCAAAGCGCTATTAGTAGAAACGCCAATGATAGAGCGTTCAGCTTCTGTCATTGAAGAAATTGGACTAGATGCATGGCGTATGACTGTTAAGGGGTTTTTAGTCGACCCTTTAAATCAGTTTCCTGATGATCAGTTAGAGAAATTGAAAAACATGTGGAAAACGAGAGATTTAGTAAGAGTTAAATGCGCTTTGACTGATATTTTTTTAGAGGGCAATGACAATGTGGTTATAAGCTCAATAGATATACCAGCAAAGGCAAAAGTGGTAGGTGTAAGGGATTTTAGTTTTGAGTTGATACAAGATGGGATTTTAGACTTATATGCTGTTAAATAATGAATATCTGACATGCGATGGTGGTTAGGCGAAAAATAAAACATAAAAAAAAAAATTCAAAGCAATCAAAAATCAAATTAAATATTAACAATTAAATCAATTTCAATTATGCCAAAGAGCAGCAAAAAATTTTTATTAAGTAATAGCAAACTAAACTCACATGGTTTTAGGATGCTGACAAGTGGAGCGGATTTATCCGACTTCCTAAATAATCCAATTATGTATTGGATGCACACCTATCCTGATTCAGAAAAACCTGATGGACTTCTTCCTATTGGTTTTTGGAGTGATATTAAAATAGAGGGTGATAATATTACAGCCATTCCAAATTTTGATGATCTAGACGATTTTGCAATGAAAATCTATCAGAAAGTTGAACATGGAACTTTAAGGGCTTGCAGTGTTGGGGCTTTGCCATTAGAAACTTCTGAATCAGACAAAGTGCCAGGACAAACAAAGCCTACCTATATAAGATGGCAGCTTAAAGAAGCTTCAATAGTTGACAGGGGTTCAAACAGTGATGCTGTTGTGACGCTAAATGCCCAACGTGGATTGATTACCGTTCTTTCAGAATCTTCATTAAATGGATTAATCGAACCACCAGTATTGGGAGCATATAATCAAAAAACTTTGGACATTTTGAACAATGCTATAAGTGTTGGAAAGATCACTAATGAAGAAGCTGAAAAATATATGACCATGATTAGTGATGAAGTGAGTTTAAAAGTAATCGTTGATCTAATTAATGTTAAACCTATTAATGTGAAAAAGCTTGAAGGTCTTTATAGTAAAGAGATTTTAAGAAAAGCGCAATTGAGCTGGGATGAAATCAAAATGAAAGAACCGGGTGGAACTGAACCACTTCAAAGGCTTGCTCCTGAAATTTATAAATCAAAGTTCATGGAAAGACATGGAAGATTACCACAAGTAGTTTAATAGCTTAACTTTTGGATTATATCATTCAGGTTGTGCATTTAAACTTAAAAAGGATATTTATTTAGAGAATTAACAGTAATAAACAAGCATTTAAAAACAATTAAATAACTATTTAACAAATAAAAATATGGAACCAGTATTAGTATTTACAGACACAGAAAGAATAACAAAGGAAAAAGAAATGTGTGATGCTTCAGTATCATTTATTCAAGGATTTTACGATTTAATAGCAGCTTTAGGAATCACATTCACCATTCAAGAAATGGTTTATATTTCTGGGTATATAATTAAAAATCATTTATCAGATAATTGCATAGAAAATTTGGTAAAAAGAAAATTACTAGCCAAAGTTTCTGGAGCTAATTTTAATGGAGTTGCATTAAGTGATTCTGCTTTATATGAAATGATTGAAATGCCAGATGTTTCAAACATTTATACTTACGTTAAAGAAAACTATCCTAAAATTTACATAGCTGATCGCATAGGTATAACTGAAGATTATTTACTGTTAATAGATGGTATTGTAAGTAAAAAGAACACAGCCTACACAACTATTGAATCATTGTATACTCAATATACTAAAAATGATAAAGGAGCCGAATTAGCCACGTTGTTATTCTCAATATGCAACTTATTAAATGAATATGAGGAATATCTAGGACGAATTCCTAATCCTTACCCTTTGAGTTATAGGGGAGTATATAAGGATTTAGAAGGTATTGAATTCGTTGGTTTACAACATCGCCCAAGCTTAAGGTTTATTAGAGAAACTGAAAGTGTATATCCTGATTATGTAGCTGCTTAAAAAAACCTGTAATTTCTCACTATTTTAAGGCAGCGTTTAGCTGCCTTTTTTATTTATTTGATTTTTTATAATGGGCTTCTAAAACCTCTTTTAAAAGTTCCTCTTTATTGTTCAGATATTTATTCAGATTAATGCCATGAACATTCATTGATACAATAGAATTTGAGTCTGGAATCATATTTAAAAGCATTTCAATCCGTGAGATGTAATGATCAAAAAATTCATTGTAAAGGTCTTCACCCTTATAATATTCAAAAAAAGGAATTCCATTAAATTTGGCGCTTTCAAATTCTGAATAGATAGAATTTAATGAAGCTTCAAAAAGATCATTTTTATAACAATCTAAATTATAATGAATTTTAGTCCAGTTGTTGAAATCAATTAGTTTCATAATTCTTATTTATAATTAAAAGTAAGTCAAAACGTCAAGGATTAGACTAATAATATTGAATAAGATATTAACATTTATTAAAAGTAGGATAACCTCATGAATTGCCACAATAGCTTTTTATAACGTCATTATGACAGCCTTTTAAATCCTAAAGAATCCCATTTTCTATATTTATAGCAATTACAAATAATTGTTTTGATTTTGTTCTGTAAAAGTACCGAGATAGCTATCGGTACTTTTTTTTAAGCTCTATAAAATTCTAAAAATGTCAAGAGGTCAAAATTCCTTATTTACTTCCTTATTTCCATCTTCCATTCCTGTTAATCCAGATAATAAAGGGAAGCGTAATAGTCTCATTGATAAACGTGATGAAGCTTTGATCTTTAGATATTACTATCATGCTGAAATAAAAAGAACTAGATATGATGACTGCCTAACAAATTTAGAAAAAGAGTTCTTCATAACAGCTGGTGTTATTACCCAAAGAATCACATTAAATGTTGATACGCTAAAGAAAATCGTGGCTCAAAAAGCAAGTGCTTATCAACTCAAAAAGAAATTTCCTCATTTCGATTGGAACTAATCAAATTATAATTTCTTCATAAAATTTCAGATATTTGATATAAAGTGCATTAGGGTTATGGTATAACATTAATGATGTTATGATCATAGTTGTAATGTATCTTTTAGAAAGACCGTTAAGGCTCATAGTGAGTGTCGTTTGATAACTCGATTATGATGATTTAACGGTTTTTTTATTGTCTTCAAATTAATAATTCTTATTCTACGAATAAATAACGAATTTAGAAATCTATGCAAAAGATTGGAAATGTTAGTTTGTACTTAGATGATTTAGAAATTGTTGATATTTTAAGTGAAGTTCCTTCACCAGAAGGGCTTTCTAATAAAAGTATTTTAAAATTTATTGAAGAAGACACTATAGATAATGATTTCGGAACGATCTGTTTTCACAGCGATTTGATTTACACTATTTATAAGTTTGACAAAAAATTTCATCCAGTTGAAGATGCTGGATTGATCATGACAGTATCAAATAAGATTTATTCTTTAGAACAGCTTCATATTTGGAAAGGCTTTAAATCCAAGGGTACGGACTTTAGTGCTAAAATATTTGAAATGATTGAAAATTATTTGACTGGAGCTTATTATGTTGGGGCATTAAATACTAAAACTAAATGAATTTTGATTTTATAACTGACCCGAGATTTAAGGAATTATTAATATCTGATTTCCAAGAATTGAAAAATTGTTTGGACAATAAGTCATCTAAAGCAGTATTGATTTTATCAGGCAGTATAATAGAAGCCTGTTTAGTAGAATATTTCTTACAAAACCTACCTAATGGAAAGTCAGAATCAGACATTTTAAAATTGCCTTTGGGAAATTTAATTGAAATATCTGAATCAGTTGGCTTATTAACAAAAACTGAAAAAAATCTCGCTTCAGTTATTCAAGATTATCGAAACTTAATTCATCCGAGTCGTCAAATTAGAAAAGAGGAAAAGTATGATTTTGAGACTGCAAGTATAGCCTATAGCTTAGTATCAATTGTTTTGAAAGCAATCGAAAAAAAGCAGAAAGCAATAATACATTTTACTGCAATGGAGGTAATTGAAAAGTTAAGGAATGACTGGGGTTATAGGAAAATATATGACAAGATGATTCTAAAACTAAAGCCATTGGAAAGAAATAAACTTTTTGATACCTTGTTAATATTTGAAGTTAGAGAAAAAGAACAGTGGAATGCTTTTATGAGTGAAGGATATATTCCTGAATATGATGAATATGATTTGCAGAACGTTAAATCGCTTATAATACCTCTCATTCCTTTATTAGAACCTGAATTTTTAGATTATAACCTAAATAGGTTACTTCTTGAAGTACAAAAGGGAGAAAAGCTTCATGCTTTCGCACTTTTTAATTTATTGCATGAAAAAATCGGAGTTTTGAAAGAAGAGGATAGAGAAATGATTGCTATTTATTTTCTTTTTAGTGCGTCAAACTTATTTCAAAATTTTCACTCTTTATCAAAAGAAAATACATTTTCTACAATCGGAAATTATATCAAAACAAGCGAAGGTTTAGAGTCTTTTTTCAATTTTACAGTTCGTTGTATAGTTGAGTTTGAAGAGATAAATCTTAACTCACAAATGAATGTTTTCTTACAAGCATTAAATTCATTAGATAAAGTCCAAAAATCTAAAGTAATTGATTTTGCTCTTAAATTCATTTTATCAGTAGGTAAGCCACCTATAAATGTGATGAATGGATTTATTAAAGGTGCTGTTCAAAAAGGATTAATAGATGAAAGTTCTTTAATTTATGATGATGGATTATAAAATTAAAATTGCTATCAATTAAATTAGTTTTATAACATAGATTATAAATTAAATTCTTAAAATACCATCAAAACTAATCTATTACATAGTTAAGCCTAAACATGAAAGATTCATTAGCATATAATTTTATAATTAAAGACCCATTATATAAAAAGATTGATATTTCATCGATTAGTAATTCTGATATTGTCGATATATTATTTTATCAAGGTTCTATTGATAGTTTTTGCCCTGAATGCAATGATCTTTCAATATTCACTATCAATCATGATTTTCAAAAGGAACAACATATGATTAATCTTCAGATGTCAATAAGCAGTCCTAAAAATCATAAATCATCTAAACTATTTGAATATTCAGAAATATATACTTTAGAATTTCATTGTTCACGCAATAAACTTCATCATCTAAATATAATTTACAAAGTTGAAAAGCAGACAATTTCAAAAATTGGTCAAAGCCCTTCTTTGTTTGAATTACAAAGAGGTGAATTTAAAAAGTACAAATTTATACTTGGCAATAGTTACAATGATTTGTATAATGCTGTAATGTTCTATTCGTCACATTTTGGCGTGGCTTCATTTGCACATTTGAGACGTATAGTTGAGAATTATTTTTTAGAAAAAGCATATCAAAAATGCAAGGATTTATCTGATTGGGATGATAGGAAATATAAGGAATCAAGATTTTCAGAAAAGTTGTCACTTCTTAAAGATGAATTACCGGAAACTTTAGTTGAAAATCAAAGGCTGTATTCAATAATTAGTAAAGGAATACATGAATTAAATGAAGATGAATGTTTACTATATTTCAGTGCAGTAAAAGAGTGCATTTTCTTATCATTAGATGATATTATAGAACAAAATAATAGAAAAAAGGCAAAGGAAAATATTAAAAGTGAACTATCAAGAATTGATAATAAAATCAATAATAAGTAGAGTAGTTTTTATTAAAATTAGCTAAAATATAAAGATTTATTTAAGCTTAAAAAAGTGCAATTTTAACAAAAATTATAAGCCTACATAAATAAAAATTATATACCTTTTTATTTGCTTTTATTGGTAATTATCAACAGAATAAAAAATAATTAACTCGATATAATTATACTTTTTTAAATACTATTGTTTTTACCTTTTAAAATCCGTTTTATATAAATCTAGTTTTTCATTTTAAATTTAATTATTTCTATAATCTAATATGATTTTAAAATTTCAAAGAAGTCAAATAATTTAATCAAATCTAATTAACTTAATAATATGTCCACATATCCTTAAAATCATATTGTACCAATCCACTTTATCAATCTCATAAACAAAATTCAATCTGTTGGATTCACCAAAATAAGCTACTTCCCGTTCAGCGATTTTTTTAGCACCTAACCTTTCCATGGCTATTTGCGAGCGTATATTTTGAGCACCTACATGGAACTCAACTTTAGACACCAATTGAAAGATATAATCTAACATACTTGTTTTAACTGTATGATTAAATCCTTTTCCCCAATATTTTACCGCATAAAATGTATAGCCAATGAAGATGCTTTTTTCTTCTGAATTATAGTCGTAAAACCGAGTGCTGCCAATAATTTCGCCCGTTTCTTTATCTACAATTTTAAAAGCACCTTTACTTTTTTTGAAGCTTGCATAGAGAAAGTTTTAAAAACCTCTTTTTGATAGTGATTTTTATTGGGGTGTTGCTCCCAAACTTTAGGGTCAGAAGCGGCTAGATATAAACCTTCAAAATCATCCTCTTGTAATGGATAGAGGATTACTTTTCCGTTTTCTAATATCGGCTGTAAATTGAATTCCATTGTTTACATTTAATATAAAAAAGCTATTCAACTGACTCAATCAATCTTCTATGATAGTTTATTTGCCCTAAATGATAGGTTAGGTGTGTTGTTAAATGAATCAACATGTATTCGGTAGAAGTTGGGTTTTCAAAAACTAAGATTGGATACTCATTTTTTAAGTTCATTTCATCTAAATTTTCTAGCGTGTTTATTACTATCGCCAAAGTATTTTCAACTTCAATTATCAAATCTTTTCTGGGAACATCTTTAGCAGAAAATTCTAATGGTCTATTTCTTTCATAATTAGTTCCGCCAAGTTCTTTACCTATGTAGGCATTCAAATTTCCTATTAAATGCAAACAAAGATTTCCTCCAGAATTACTTATTCCGTCTTTGATTTTCCAGATATCAGATTCTGATTTATAAAGCTCAATTTCATTTTTTAAGCGATTTAAATCTCTTTTAAATAACCCTTGTAATGTTTCTATCATTTTTAAATTTCTAAATTCCCTTCCAAAACTTTTACTGCTTCGCCATAAATGCAGACTTTATCTGTTAAAAGTTCGGTTCGCATTTTTCCGGTTCTTAATGAAGATTGAAATGCTTTAAATGTGGTTTTATTTAATCTATTAGCCCAATATTTTGTTAAAAATGTTTGGATGCCACCAGTAACTGTATCTTCATTTGTGCCAGCCCATGGCCAAAAATATCTGTATTGAAAATCGAAATCTATGATGTCAGATTTGGCTGTTACCAAAACACCGTTAATTCCTTGATAGGTTTGAACTAAAGCCGAAAAATCAGGTTTTAGATTTGCTAAATCTGTGGAGCTTTTAATTTCAATTAATATGATTTTATTTTTAGGGCTGTATCTTTTATTTAAATATTCCCTAATTCCTAAGGCATCAAGCATTTGCTTAGGTTCTTCAATCTCTTCCGTATCATAAATTGGAAATTGCATTTTTATTTCATCCCCTACTTTATCAATCAATAATTCAACATCATTACAGTTTATAAATTTTATAGTATTTAATGATGTGGTATCAAAAATGATTTTTGAGGATGCTAATGTTGCGTGACCACATAAAGGAATTTCCATCTTTGGAGTGAAAAATCTAATCTCATAAATGTTATCCTTTATCAATTTTATAAATGCTGTTTCAGAGAAGCCAATTTCTATAGCGATATTTTGCATGATTTGATGGTTTAATTCATTTTCTAATATGCAAACAGCAGCAGGATTACCTTTGAATTTTTCATTTGTAAAAGAATCAACAAAATATGTTTTCATTTTTAAATTATTTAGTGCTTAAATATCCTCAAAAATATTTTTCACTGCATAGCTTTTTTAAAAAGATTTCTTTAATCCAATCTAATTTGTAAATTTCGGATAAGCCAAATTAATCATGCCGAATTCAATCAAATTAATAGAATGCCCACGTGATGCCATGCAAGGTATTCATGAATTTATTCCAACAGATTTAAAAGCGCAATACATCAATCTATTATTAAAAGTAGGTTTTGATACCATAGATTTTGGAAGTTTTGTATCGACGAAAGCCATACCCCAAATGAAAGACACAACTGAGTTAGTCAAAAAACTAGATTTAAGCGACACACAAACCAAACTATTAGCCATTATTGCCAACACCCGTGGTGCAGAAGATGCTTGCCAATTTGAGGAAATCAATTATTTAGGTTTTCCATTTTCTATCTCAGAAACATTTCAGCAAAGAAATACCAATTCGAGTATTGAGGAGTCTTTAACTAGAGTTGAAGAAATCCAGAATTTGTGTGTGAAACATGGAAAAAAAGCAGTCGTTTATCTTTCCATGGGTTTTGGAAATCCTTACGGCGACCCTTGGAATTTAGAAATATTGAGCCAATGGACCGAGAGATTAATTGAATTGGATGTCGAAATATTATCCTTAGCGGATACGATTGGCGTTTCTTCACCCCAAAAAATCAAAGAAATTTATCCTTACCTCACTCAAAAATATACCTCAGTAGAATGGGGAATGCATTTACACAGCACTCCTATCGAGAGTCACTCGAAAATTGAAGCTGCTTTTGAAAGTGGTTGTACCAGATTTGATTCGGCATTAAAAGGTTATGGTGGATGCCCCATGGCAGCAGATGAACTGACTGGAAATATCGCTACTGAAAAAGTATTAGCTTATCTATCTTCGCAAGACAAACTGAGAGATTTTGACCTTAAGGCTTGGGAAGAAGCGATGTTAATTTCCACAGAAATATTTCATTGATAAATCTTATATTGGAAAAAATTACAAAAATGCACACTTTTCAGGACTATGTAAAAGCCTATCAAAATACTGAAAAACATAATGATGACATTTGGGAATTATTTAAAGATAAGGTAGATAGCATCCAATTTCTTAAGAATCACCGTGATGATATTGAGGAAAGACTAGCTGGCTTTGGAGACCGATCATTCCACTTTATGTGGTATTTGCTCCTTCAAGAATTATCTACATTGCATCGAGATATTCAATGTTTAGAAATCGGAATTTTCAAAGGTCAGGTAATTTCATTGTGGGCATTGATTGCTCGTGAATTAAAAATCCCAATAAAAACCACAGGTATTTCGCCTTTAGATGGTAATTATCCTGATATTTTAATTTTCAGGAATTACTATTTGCGGAGAATACTGTCTTTAATCATTCCATCAATCAAAAAAGATTTTAAGAATGGAAATATTCACATCAAAGAAGATTTCACAAAGCATATTAAAATTACTTTTGAGCAATCGAATTTAAATTTAGAAAATGTAGAATTGATAAAAGGATTCTCAAATGATGCAACGGTACTATCGAAAGTAAAAGATAGAAAATTTGACCTAGTCTATATCGATGGTGATCATAGCTATGAAATTGCAAAACAAGACATTGAAAATTATACACCTCTTTTAAATAAAGGAGGATTTATGGTTCTAGATGACTCGTCTTATTTTTCTCCTGGATCTAAGTTTTTTAAAGGGATAGAATCTTGTTCGAAAGCCGCTGAGGAAATTGATCCTAGTAAATTCAAAAATGTCTTAAACATCGGTCATAACCGTGTTTTTCAAAAATTATAATTAACCTTTTACTACTTTGACCCAAGCATGGGCAATTAATTTTGAGCCTGCCAAAGTTGGGTGAACGCCGTCAGCACTCCAATATTCTCCTGGAGCCACTTTCAAAGCTTCATCAAAAACAGTTTGAAGCGGAATAAAATGGGCATCGTAATCTTTCGCGATTTGCTTAGCTGCAAATCTATATTCGTCGAATTCTGGATACCAAGTATCATCGACAGCCTTTATCCCTTTTAAAGCGTATGGCTCCATGATGATCAATTTAACCTGAGGTAGTGCCGCTTTTGTTCGTTCTAAGAGTGCTCTAAAATCTCTATTATAAATCTCTATGGTGCCGTTATATTTGCCGTCATGTTTATGCCAATAATCATTTACACCAATTAAAATACTCAACACATCGGGTTTAATTTCTAAACAATCTTTATCCCATCTATCGGCTAATTGATAAACTTTATTCCCACTGATTCCTTTGTTATAAATCTTCAAACCCTTATCAGCATAATCTAAAAGTAAATCTCCTGCAGCCTGCACCACATAGCCGCTTCCTAAGCTTGTTGTATTATTATAATTGCTATCATCTTTCTTTCTACCAGAATCCGTAATTGAATCCCCTTGAAAAAGGATAATATCACTATCTGCTAGTTTTAACCTTGTTGATGATGGAATTGCTGCGTTAACAATCTCTGGTAAACTAATTACCATTAACCCTGCTATTGAAGTTTTTTTAATAAATTCTCTCCTTTTGAACATCATAATAATTGATTTACATAAAGTTAGCTTATTTTTTTTAATACCATCTTATAATGCTGAATTCCCGCTTCTTCAAATAGTTCTCCTTCTGCAACAAAATTAGATTTAACATATAATGGCATGGCATCCAATTGTGCATGTAAATAAACATATTTTGCGCTTTCTGGTAAATCATTAATAACTGTTTGAACCATTTGGTGTGCAACACCATTACCTCTAAATTGAGGTAAAACGGCAAATCTTTCTAACTTAAATCCTTTTTCTGTTTGTCGCCAACGGCAAGCGCCAGCAGGTTGATTATCTAAAGTAGCTAGAAAATGGTTAGAAATATCTTCGTTTTCCCATTCAAGTTCGGGTGGACAATTTTGCTCTTCTACAAAAACCGTAGTCCTAATTTTGAAAACCTTTTTTAAATCTTCTTCTGAAGTAACTTTTTGAACTTTTATATTGGCCATAAATCAAAAATATAAAATAAAATAGAAAGCCCGAAGATGATTTCTTCAGGCTTAAATTTAAATAGGAAATCAAGTCCTAAGAAAGCTCCTGATAAGCTGCATCTAAACTTCTGGAAATTCCATCGCCTTTCCATTCATCAACACCAGGAATAGAGGTAGCTTTCATGATTTCTTCTTTTGACTTTCCGGCTTTCATTTCTTGCTCAACAAAAATCAACAACTTTTCTAAATAATTTTGAAAAGCTTTCAAATCTTCTTGTGTGCCAACAATTTTTTCAGGATCTAAAGCATGTCCGAATACATATTGATTTTTTGTGCCAAAAGTATCCATTGCTTTATCTAAAACTTTAATCCAATTGTGGATATCTGCTCCTGCAGCTTTATCAATAAATGGATAGCGACGATTAAAAACTAAATCGCCCATGTGCACTACATTTTGATCTGCAAAATGAATCATTGCATCACCATTGGTATGTCCTGCACCAAAGTAATAGGCTTTAATGGTTTCATCACCTGCTTTATATTTCCAATCTTTTTCGAAGGTCATTTCTGGATAGTATTGTTCCACTATTTTTCTTCCAGCTTTAGTTGCTTCTTCTGCCACCCGCTTTTGATTATCGACTGAATTTTTATGCGCAACCGCAGATTTCACTAAACCTTTAAATGCAATGTTACCACTGGTATGGTCACCGTGATGATGGGTATTGATTAATAAATCAAATGGTTTTTCAGAGCGTTTCTTCAATTCATCGATCAAATGTTTTGCAGGATCTGGAAATTGAGAATCTACAACCACCAACCCAGAATCTGACAGCAAAAATGCAATTGTCCCACCTTGTTCTGTAAAAACACCTACATTTTCAGTAAGCATTTTAATATTGTAAGCAGCAGAATATTCTAAAACCGAAGCAAAAGAAGTATATCTACTCAGTGCTAAGGCTCCTAAAGTTAAACCTGTATTTGATAAAAAATTTCTTCTTTTCATTTAATTTTGGTTTCCATTGAGAACATTAAATATAACTATTTGGTTTTTAACGCATAAAAAAAGCGAAATAAAAATTTCGCTTTTAATTTATTCATGTAACTCTTAAAAATTAGCATCCCGATCGATTCCAATAGCGCCTTTATTTGTTCTGGCTTTATCTCCAGGGTTTGAAGTATAGGAACCTTTTTTTTCGTTGATTAAACTATTGTCAGAATTTTCGACCTTTTCGCCTTTAGCGATTTGCTCTTCTTTTAATTTTAACTCTTTTTCTTTGAGTTCATTCATTTTTTCTACTGGACTTTTTGACATCTTTCCTCCTTTTTAATAATAAATAAATAGTTCTTCAATTAAAAAGAAACAAAAAACCTGCCATGAATAGGATTATCAAGACAGGTTTCTAAAATGACATTCTATCTACTTAAACAGAAGACTCAGCCACAAAGATTTCCTTTACTTTTTGGACTACAAAATCAATCTCTTCCTTGTTGTTCAGTTTAGAGAAAGAGAACCTAACAGATGGTCTTTCTGGGTCGGCACCAATTGCCGTTAATACATGCGAGCCAATATTAGATCCAGAAGAACAAGCGCTGCCGCCTGAGGCAGAAATACCTACAATATCTAAATTGAATAACAGCATGTCTGCCATTTCCATCTTAGGAAAACAAACATTTAATACGGTGTATAAACTTCTATCTGAATCAGTTTCTCCATTATAGCTAATCTCTGGGATGGCAGATTTAAGAGCTATCTTCATATAGTCTTTTAAATCTTGAATATATTTTTTATGATTTTCCATGTTTGCATAAGCCATTTCCAAAGCTTTTGCAAAACCCACAATTCCATAAACATTTTCAGTTCCTCCACGCATATTCCTTTCCTGTGGACCTCCATTTATCATGGGTTTTATTTTAATAGACGGATTCACGTATAAAAAGCCTACTCCTTTTGGCCCATGCAACTTATGTGCTGCCCCAACAATAAAATGAACTTTTAATTTACTCAAATCATGCTGATAATGACCCATTGTTTGCACCGTATCTGAGTGGAAAATGGCATGATATTGTTCGCATAATTCGCCTACTTTTTCAATATTAGTAAGCGTTCCTAACTCATTATTTCCATGCATTAATGAAACCAAGGTTTTCCCATTAGACTTCAACAACTCCTCTAAATGGTCAAAGCTTATATTTCCTTTTTCATCAATATCAACGTAGCTCAGTTCTATTTTTCCTCGCTTTTCTAACAATTCTAAAGTATGTCCTACAGCGTGATGTTCTATTTTGGAAGTTATAGCATGTGTAATCCCAAAATCTTCAATGGCGCATTTAATTGCTGTATTATCAGCCTCCGTTCCTCCAGATGTGAAAAATATATTTGCCGGCGCCGTATTTAATAACGTTGCAACTGTCTTTCTGGCTTTCTCTACTAAAGTTCTTACCTCCCGACCATGTGCATGTATAGAAGATGGATTACCATAATGATTCTCCATCACGTTGATCATGCTTTGCATCACTTCTTTGTCTAATGGTGTTGTTGCCGCGTTATCTAAATATATTTTCATGTTAGTGATTTGATAATTTGAAGATTTGGAAATTTGGAAATTAAAATTTCAAAGAGTATTCTCAAATATTCAAATAAATTCATTTTCAAATTGATAAAATTTCTTTTATGTCTACAATAATTTTATTTGCAAGGCCTTCGGCAGCTGTTTCAGATCCTGCTTCAGAATAAATCCTAATAATAGGTTCCGTATTAGACCTCCTTAGGTGAACCCATTGTTTATCAAACTCAATTTTTAACCCATCAATTGTTGAATGTAGCTGATCTTTATATTTCATTTCTACTTTCAATAATAGACCATCAATATCCATTTCTGGTGTCAATGTTATCTTATTTTTAGAAATGAAATAAGATGGATAAGATGCTCTTAAATGAGAAACAGGCTTACCAAACTTAGCCAAATGCGTTAAGAACAGCGCAATACCTACCAAAGCATCTCTTCCATAATGTAACTCAGGATAAATTACGCCGCCATTTCCTTCTCCTCCAATTACTGCATTAGATGATTTCATTAAATTCACTACATTCACTTCCCCTACTGCTGAAGCATGATATTCTCCTCCTGCTTCTTCTGTAACGTCACGCAATGCTCTGGTTGATGAAAGATTAGAAACTGTATTGCCCTTTTGATTCTTAAGGATATAATCGGCAACAGCCACTAATGTATATTCTTCCCCAAAAGGATTTCCATCCTCACTAACAAAACACAAACGGTCAACGTCTGGATCAACTACGATTCCTAAATCAGCATTTTTCCGAACAACTTCTTTACAAATTTCTGTAATATTTTCTGGCAATGGCTCAGGGTTGTGTGGAAATTGGCCATCAGGAATACAATATAATTCATGAACCGTTACTACACCTAAAGCCTTTAATAAAGCGGGAATAAAAATACCCCCTGAAGAATTAACACAGTCTATAACAATTTTAAAATTCGCTTTTCTGATGGCATCAACATTAACTAATGGTAATGCTAAAATTTTATTGATGTGTTTTTGAAGATAACTATCATCAATGGTTACTTTTCCTAAATCATCAACATTTGCAAAATCAGTTTCGGTACTTTCGGCAATTTCTAGAACTTTTTTTCCGTCAGCATCATTGATAAATTCTCCATCATGATTCAGCAATTTCAAAGCATTCCATTGTTTTGGATTATGGCTTGCTGTGATGATAATTCCACCACCAGCATTTTCATCAGGAACTGCAATTTCAACAGTTGGTGTGGTGGATAAGCCTAAATCAATTACATCAATGCCTAAACCTTGCAAAGTTCCTACCACTAAATTCCTTACCATTTCACCAGAAATTCTGGCATCTCTACCCACTATAATTTTTCTTTTACCAGTTTGCTCAATAACCCACAGACCAAATGCTGTAGTAAATTTTACAATATCAGTTGGCGTTAAAGCATCTCCCGCTTTCCCACCTATTGTTCCTCTTATACCAGAGATTGATTTAATTAAAGTCACGTTATTTTAATTTTATAATTCCCAAAATTAAAAATATTAAAATAGTATCGCACATGATATTTTAAACATGACGACATTTTGGTAATTGACTATATTTGCGACAAAATATTTAATATGCCAAAAAAATGGTTTCAGAATTGGTTCAATTCGCCTTATTATCACATTCTTTACAAAAGAAGAGATGATGAAGAGGCCGAACTATTCATTGATAATCTTTGCGGCTATTTAAAGCCAGGAATAGATTCAAAAATGTTAGATATTGCCTGTGGAAGAGGTAGACATGCAATTTATCTGAATAGAAAAGAATATGACGTTACTGGGATAGACCTATCTTTTGCTAGTATCAAGTTTGCCCAGCAATTTGAGAATAAGAAGCTCCATTTTTTAGTTCATGATATGCGAAACTTATTCTACATCAATTACTTTGATTTCTCTTTTAATCTATTTACTAGCTTTGGATATTTCGAGAAAGAAAAAGAGCATATAAATGCTTTAAAAACATTTAGAAAAGCTTTAAAAAAAGACGGTACACTTGTATTAGACTATATGAATAGCCAAAAGATTATTAACCATTTGGTTACTCGAGAAAAAAAAGAAATAGATAACATCACTTTTCATATTAGTAGAACTGTAAGAGATGGAAAAATTATAAAAACAATTGATTTTGATCATAAAAATAAAAACTACACTTTTAATGAAGAAGTAAAAGATTTCAAACTAAATGATTTTGAAAAACTTTGCAGTTTATCAGGTTTAACCATCATTAAAACTTTTGGCGATTACCGCTTAAATCCATTTGACCCCAATCAATCAGATAGATTAATTATTATTTGTAAAAAATCGAAATGATAGAACAACTTATCAAACTTGACCATGAAATCTTTTATGCCATAAATACTGGTCTAACAAATCCGTTTTTTGATTTTTTAATGCCCATACTAAGGAATAAAACGGTTTGGATCCCCCTTTATATTATCATCATCACTTACTGTATAAAAGTTTATAAATTAAAAGGTTTGTATTTAGTTTTGGTATTTGCAGCAACCGTAGGTCTTACAGATTTTGTAAACTCGAGTGTTATTAAAAAAACCTTTAACAGGACAAGACCTTGTAATGAAGTAGCTTTTCAAAGTCAAGTGATATCCAGAGTTCCTTGTGGTTCTGGCAAAAGTTTTCCATCTTCTCATGCTTCAGATCACTTTGCAGTAGCGGTATTTTTAATTACCATATTTTATAAAAAATGGAAAGCTATTTTGCCAATTGGTGTTTTATGGGCTGGCTCTATTTCATTTGCTCAGGTTTACGTAGGCGTACACTTTCCCGTCGACATCTTTTTTGGAGCTTTGGTAGGATCAGCAATTGCCTATTTTGGCGCCAAAATTTATCTTAAATATTCTCATTTCCAAGCCTAAACAATGAGTTTATTTATCATTCTTTTATTAAGTGGATGTGCCCTTTTAGGAGGATTAGCTGTTTTCTTCGTAAAAAAAGACAGCAATCAAAGGTTAAAACTAATTTTATCTTTTAGTGGCGCCTATCTTTTCGCTATCACTATTTTACATTTATTACCCGACGTTTATCAGAGAGACCAAACTCATTTAATTGGTCTTTTTATTTTGGGAGGGTTTATTCTCCAGATTCTTTTAGAACAGTTTTCTCAAGGAATTGAACATGGACATATTCATTTACATAGCCATCAGCAAAGTTTTCCTTGGGGAATTATGCTCAGTTTATGTTTACATGCTTTTTTAGAAGGGATGCCATTGACTGCTAAAAATAATCAGCAACTAGTTTACGGAATTGCATTACACCATATCCCCGCTGCTTTTGCTTTAGGGAGTGTTTTGATTGGGAATCAAATTAAAAAAACGAATATTATTTTATTACTCGTTGCCTTTGCAGCAATGTCTCCGCTGGGGTATATTTTTAGTTTCGCATTAAGTAACGGAAATATTCAAAGTTTGGGTTCATACTATCCATACATCATGGGAGTGGTAATTGGAATTTTCCTCCATATATCTACTACTATCTTATTCGAATCTAGTGTTGATCATAAATTTAGTATGAAAAAGACTTTTGCCGTTTTAGTGGGAATCGCAATTGCATTGATAGGTTTCTTTTTAGAAGCATAAAAAAGCCCCCTTAAAAAAGGAAGCTTTTGAAACTCAAATTTGGAGAATATCTTATTTACCAGCTGCTTTAGCATGATCTGCTAAAAACTGAGCTAATCCACTATCTGTTAAAGGGTGCTTTAATAGCCCTAAAATCGAACTTAAAGGACCTGTCATTACATCAGCACCAATTTTAGCACACTCTACAATATGAACAGAATTACGTATTGAAGCCGCTAAGATTTCTGTTTCGTATCCATAATTATCAAAAATCAAACGGATGTCTTCAACCAAACCAAAGCTATCAGCACCTATATCATCTAAACGACCTAAGAAAGGAGAAACATAATTCGCTCCTGCTTTTGCTGCCAATAAAGCTTGACCAGCAGAAAAAATCAATGTACAATTGGTTCTAATACCAGCATCACTAAAATATTTTAATGCTTTAACACCATCCTTAATCATTGGTATCTTCACCACAATTTTATCATCTAAGGCAGCCAATTTCTTACCTTCCTTAATCATTCCATCAAAATCGGTAGAGATTACTTCTGCGCTTACGTTATTATCTACAATGGCACAAATATCTTTGTAATGTTGCATCACCTTAGCATCTCCGCTGATTCCTTCTTTAGCCATTAAACTTGGATTGGTAGTTACACCATCCAAAATTCCTAAATCTTGGGCTTCTTTAATTTGATCAAGATTTGCAGTATCAATAAAAAATTTCATAATTCGATTTGTTTATTTGTTGATTAAAATTCAAATCTTCTTGAAAAAAGAAGATTCACATTTACTTGTTCAAATATATCAGATTAATCAGAAATGAAGGTTAATAATTTGTAAAGAGATTATTTACATAGGTTGTAAAGCTTACAAATCAAAAGAAAAAAATGGGTTAGCAACTTCTATCGCACCGCTCAACCTCTTACCCTTGCTGCGTTCCCACCCTGGGGGAGTTCAGAAGGAGCTGGTCGTAGAAGACTAACCCGCAACAAAGATATCATTTTTTAACATTTTCTTAAAGAAGAATTTAGATTGTTTAATAACAATCTGATTATCATTAACTAAAAAATTATTTTCTCTTTTTCTTCTTTATTTTTGGCGCTTCTTCAGCTTCTTTAATCAACGAACGCCAATCGTTCGGGTTATCTTCAGATATCGCCAGAGTTTCATCATATTCATTATGATGAATCTTCATCGTTTTAATAGGTTGAGTTAAATAACTTTCAATTTCCTCTAAAATTGGTTTTTCTTCTTCACTGCAAAAAGAAATAGCTTTTCCCCTATTATTTCCACGTCCAGTACGCCCCACACGGTGAACATAGTTTTCAGCAACATCGGGCAAATCATAATTGACTACATATTCTACACCTTTTACATCCAAACCTCGGGCACTAATATCTGTTGCGATTAAAACCTTAACTCTGCCTTCTTTAAAATCATCCAAGACAGAAAAACGAGCTTCTTGCTCTTTATCCCCATGTAAAGTAGCTGTTTCTATATCAACTCTTTCCATAGCTTTAAAAACTCGCTCAGCCCGCACTTTTGTACGCACAAAAACTAATATTTTTTGATCTGGATGTTCTTTAATTACTCTTTCCAAAAAGAAACGTTTATCATCCATTGCCACATAAGCCACCGCATGATCTACATTTTTAGAAACCGGATCTTTAGGTGAAATCTGGATTCTAACCGGCTTGCTTACTAAAGCATAAGCCAAATCTTTAATATTTTCATCGATTGTGGCCGAGAAAAACAAAGTTTGCCTACGACGTGGTAAAAACTGAATTAAATGCTGAATATCTTGATAAAAGCCTTTATTTAGCATGTGATCAGCCTCATCCAAAACTAAAAAATCAATCTTTTTAAGATTTAAATGTCCTTTATGAACTAAATCCTGAATTCTTCCTGGCGTGGCAATCAGCACATCAACACCTGCCTTCAATTTTTCTACCTGTGGCTCAATATCTACACCACCTATTAAAGAAATAGTTTCCACATCAGTGTATTTCCCTAATTCATTAAATACCTCCTCAATCTGTAAAGCCAATTCTCGAGTAGGAACCATCACCACAGCTTTCACATTTTGCTCAGGCTGAAAACGCTTATTTTCCTGTAACATACTAATTAAAGGAATTGCGAAAGCTGCAGTTTTCCCAGTTCCTGTTTGCGCAATTGCTAAAATATCTTGTCCAGATAAAATTTGTGGAATCGACTTAAATTGTATATCAGTAGGTTTTTTATAACCTAACTCCTCTAAACTTTTCTTTAATTGAGGCGCTATGTGGTATTTATTAAATTTCATTTAAGAACAAAGATAAGATAAGAAAAGGTTTTGATTTCTTTTTTATTAGCGCATGGCAATTGCAAGTAATAAAGCGAGTTCCTGCTATACATTCATACCTGCCTGCCGGACAGGCAGGCGCCTTCAGGCATTAAGCTCAGGGCCGGTATACATTTCTATCGGGGCTAATAACTTCGGTTAATTGATATTCAATTTCAACCTCGAATCGAAATTAAAAGGAATCACATCTACCACTTTTATTTTAAAAAAATCTGGGTGCAAAGGATTCAGCAAATAGTTGTATTCTCTATCAACAATTGCTGAAGGCACTTTTAAAACAGAAGATTTCATCTCAGAAATCCATTGATTACCCAATTTTTGAGTAACTGGATAATACAAGACCTTAAACCATTCGGCGTTTAAAATCTGCAATTGGGTTAAGTTAATCTCTCCAATAAAAACAGCATCAGGAATTTCAATCACTACCATAGAAAACTTTCCAGAGTTTAAAGCAGCTCCGCTTTTATGAGCCAAAACCTCCAAACAAGAAAGCGAAGCCGATCCTCCGGTATAAATCATTCCTTCTCCTTCACTATTCCAACGTCCGGCAAAACCTGGCGCCACCAAAGAAGCCGCATGTTTACTTTGTGCTATCCTATAAACCAGCATTAAGCTAAAATACCGTGATCTATGCGGTTAAGCTCATTCATCACTATACCAATACCCGTGATAGAATCTAGTAAATCATTAGGCTTGGCATCTATACCTATATTGTGTTGTGGCAACCAGCTTTTAAACTCATCTACAGAGCCAAAAGTATCAATGCCTTTATCATAAAGCTCTAAAAGAAATAATACATGCTCACTTAAACTGGTGCTCAACTCTTTAGAGGCGCTTAAATGTTTACGTAGTGTTGGCTCTGTTAAATCTAAGTTTTTTGCCATATCAAAACGTGTAGAACCACTAATACGCAGTAAATCATCTAATGATTTAGAGGATAAGCCTCCTTTAATCACAGACAACCTATTTACTGGTGACTCAAAATAGGTTTGATATGGTTCTAATACTTCTTGAACCAAGCTTTTTTCTTTATTAATTTCATAAGTTTTCATATCCAAATATAATATTTTTCTTTTTGAAATGAAAATATTTTCATAAAAAATCAAACAGATAATAATTTTGAATCTTCTTTATCTGCTGCCAATTGTGCGTTCCACCATCCCAGCTTCTCCATATAAGAAACCTCTATTGTAAAAAAATTAAACTCTTCTGTTACTTTACCTTTTATTAAATAACATCCATATCCTCTAAATGAAAATCTAGCTGCAACATCCGGAAATAAAACCGTATCAATCCAATATCCACTTTCATCTAAAAATGTACCGAAAAATAGGGTATCTCCATGTTTAGTCTTGGCATATTTTGTAGTAACTAACTGACCAATAATTTGTACTTCTTGCCCTACCTTACTAGGTATTTCCTTAGCCTTGATACCTGATAAATCTTGATTTTCCATTAATTTAAATGGAGACAACAACATAAACTCCAACAATTCCAATTCATCCAACATATCATTTCTTACATCATGATATAAATCCGGTATCTTAAAATTAGCTTGAGAAGACGTTTTGAATAATCTGTTTTGAATATTTTTTACAGGTTTTTTATTCATCAAAAAGTGAGCGTCCCACAACAACGCTTGTTTAGATTTCTTAGTAAACCTAAACCCACCAACTCTGATTAGAGTAATGAGTTGCTCCAACCTAACAGAAACCCGATCTGTAAAATCATTGAGATTTAAGAAGTTTCCATTCAGCTCTCTTTCCTGCAAAGCATTTTGCATCAATTTATTTTCTAAACCCTTCACATGAATAAATCCTAAAAAAATCACATCTCCGGTAATTGCTGTTAACCATTGACTACGGTTTAAACATGGAGCTTCAACCTTTGCTCCTGCTTTCTGTGCTTCATGAACATATAAACCTGTACGGTAAAACCCACCAAAATTATTGATTACGCCTACCATAAAATCCAGTGGAAAATGAGACTTAAGATACATGCTTTGATAACTCTCGACCGCAAATGACGCTGAATGGCCTTTTGCAAATGAATAACCAGCAAAAGATTCAATCTGCCGCCATACTTCAATAGCTAAACTCCGCTCTCTAGCCATTTGATCACAATTTGCAAAAAATTTATCCCTTACTTTTTGAAATTCCTCTCTGGATCGGTATTTACCCGACATTCCTCTTCTCAAAACATCCGATTCACTTAAATTTAAACCAGCAAAATGATAAGCAACTTTAATCACATCTTCTTGATAAACCATTACCCCATAAGTATCCGCCATCAAATCCCATAACACAGGATGAGCAATTCCCTCTCCTTTATCAGAGCGATGATGTCGCAAAACATATTCTCTCATCATTCCCGATTGCGCTACACCCGGTCTAATGATAGAGCTTGCCGCGACTAGCGTGAGGTAATCTTTACATTCCAGTTTTGCTAATAACATCCTCATGGCTGGAGACTCCACATAAAAGCACCCCACCAAATTCCCTTTTTCCAGATGCTTTACAATTTTTTCATCTTTCATGAATTTTGAGATATCATGAATATCAATCTCTACCCCACGATTTTCTTTTACAATAGCCAAAGTATCCTTTATATGTCCAAGCCCTCGCTGGCTAAGGATATCGAACTTGTACAAGCCCAAATCTTCTGCATTGTACATATCAAATTGGCAAACAGGGAAGCCTTTTGGAGGGTGTGATGTAGCTGTATAACGATAAATTGGTTCATCCGAAATTAAAATACCTCCAGCATGTATGCTTAAGTTTTTAGGAAAGCCTTTTAGTTTCTGAGCGTATTTATAAATTTCGCAGTATAACTTCTCTTTCTTTTTATCAGGTTTATTTCCATGCTTAACTCTATCGGCTAATTCTTCAATTTCCGAAGTAGGTAAACCATAAACTTTACCTAACTCTCTGTAAGTAGAATTAGCTTGAAAAGTAGTATAAGTTGCTTGTAGACATGTATGCTCTAAACTATACTTATCAAAAATATATTGGATAATTTCGTCTCTATCCTGCCAGGAAAAATCAATATCAAAATCGGGTGGTGTCTTACGAAAAACATTGATAAAACGCTCGAAATATAAATCCAACTCAATAGGGTCTACATCTGTAATTTTTAGACAATAAGCCACAATACTATTTGCACCGCTTCCTCTACCTATATAATAAAAACCTCGTTTATGAGCGTATGAAATGATATCATGATTGATTAAAAAATAGGAGATATAATTTCCTTCCTTTATAACCTGTAGCTCATTTTTAATTCTATCCCTAACCTTTTGATTGATATGCTTATACCTATACTTTGCACCATCTTCTACCAAAGCAACAAGGTTCAAATAATCGGCTTCCTTTGCTAAGCTCTTATCCGAGTGTGGAGAAAAAGTTGATTTATTTTTATTCTTTCCTAGTTCAAAATCAATCACCTCACAACTTTCTAATAAGTCAAAAGTGTTTCGCAAGAGCTTGGGATACTCCCCATAATGATTTATAAAAGCTTGCTCATCAAAAAACACTTCATCGGCGCAAGCCAAATCATCCTCTTTAATTTTAGAGATAATGGTGTTTTTTTGAATCGCTCTTAATAACTGATGCAGTTTTATATCCTTTTGATCTGCAAAACTTACCGAATGTAAAATCACCATTTTGTCCTGATAAGAATTCCACTTGTCGAGCCTTAAATAATGCAAATCTTTGTAATTGATACCGATAAACTCGTGATCTTCTAAATAATAATCTACATCATTTTTAAAAGGATAGATGATAAAAACATCTTCTTTAACTCCACATTTATAGTCAAAAGGAGTTTCATTTTTTAAATGCTCGGATAATAATCTGTTTAACTTTTCAAATCCATCTTGATTTTTCGCAATTCCTACAAACTGTTGGGTTAAATCATTCCTAAAATCAATCCCAAAAATAGGCGAAAAAGAACTCTTGTTAGTACGTCTGGCAATTTCTAAGCAACCAGAAGTGTTATTGATGTCAGTTAAAACAAACCGTTCTACACCGTGTCTCTTTGCCTGATCCAAAAGCTTTGCCGGCGACAATGTCCCATACAAAAAACTGAAATAGCTATGGCAATTAAGATACATTTCTCACTTTGTTATTCCATTAAAAGGATTGAAAGACCTAGTTTTTATCCCAGTGGTAACTGCTCTATGGACAGCTTTATTTCCAAACCTTTTATTGATATAATCCATAGCTTGGTATAGATTAATTTGACTTTCGCTATCGTTAAACAAATGAATTTGGTGATGCCCTCTAACCAACTGGCTCAACCTAACACCCACTAGCCTAATTAACATCCGGCGATTATATAATTTTCTAAAAAGTTCTTTTACTTGCGGAATCAATAAATGATCGGCGGCAGTGTAAGGCATTTTAATTTGCTGAGTATGCGTATTAAAATCAGAATAACGAATTTTTACGCTGATACATCCGGCCAAAAAATTCTCCTTTCGCAGCTTAAAACATAAATCCTCTGTCATAGAAACAATTAAAGACTCTAGCATTTGAATATCCATGGTATCCTTTTCAAAAGTCTCCTCACTAGATAAAGATTTCCTATCCACGTAGGGAGTAATACTAGCGTGATCAATGGCATTGGCTTTCTCCCACATCATAATCCCATGCTTTCCAAAAGCTGATTCCATTAATCTCACAGGCATTTCCTGCAAAGTGTAGATTTTCTGGACACCCATTTTACGTAGATTTTCTGCCGTTTTCTCCCCTATCATCGGGATTTTTCTTACAGATAAAGGAGCCAAAAAAGGTTTTTCTTCGCCATAAGTCACGTATTTATATCCATTGGGTTTTGCTAAACCTGTAGCTATTTTAGAAACCGTTTTATTTTTAGATAAGCCAAAAGAGATAGGCAATCCTGTTTCATGAATAATTTTCTCTCGCAGTTCCTTGGTATATTTTAAGGTTCCAAAAAATTGATCCATCCCCGTCATATCCATATAAAACTCATCAATAGAAGTTTTTTCGAAAAGTGGAACCGACTCTTCTATAATCTTTGTAACCTCGTTAGATGCGGTAGAATAACTTTCATAATCCCCCTTTAAGAAAATCAAATCCGGACAAAGTTGTCGGGCTAATTTACCCGGCATGGCAGAATGCACTCCGTATTTCCTCGCCTCGTAACTGCAAGAAGCGACTACACCTCTATCCCCGGCACCTCCAATAGCCACAGGTTTACCTAAAAGTTTAGAATTTGATCTACACTCTACCGACACAAAAAATGAATCTAAATCAATATGTGTAATTTGGTTCTGCAACATAATTTATTGAAAATAATATTCAAATATAATTACTAAATATTTTAGTTTTATCTACATTTACTAAATATATTAGTTTTTTATTTTATGAAGGGATTATATTTTATCGCTATTGTTCCGCCTAAAGAAGTGGCAGAACGCATTCATCAAATCAGGTTAGAATTTGCAGAAAAATATCATAGTGAGGAAGCTTTAAAGCCTCCAGTTCATCTTACTTTAAAAGAGCCATTTAAAATGGATGTTAAAGATGAACTTATTTTAAAGCGAAAATTGAGTTTTATTGCTACTCAGCACCAACACTTTAAACATATTCTTAAAGATTTTGACCGATTTCAAAAACATACTATTTACATTAATGCAGAGAAACATCCTTTTTTACTCGGATTAAAAAAAGGGATTAAAAAAACATTTAGAACAAATTTTTATCATGTTGAGCAAGATCAAATGCCCTTTAATCCTCATTATACCATCGCTTACAGAGATATAGGAGAACACATTTTTGATATGGCTTTCGCCGATTATGAATCTAAAAAGTTTTATGCGGAATTTGAATGTGATGAATTTATCTTGTTTAAACACAATGGGAAACAGTGGCACAATATGAAAGCATTCAAATTATGCGGAATGCCCGAAATTACTTTATTTGACCAACTTGTTCCCGAAAAAGAACAAAAACAATTGATAAAAGCATAATAAACTAGCTAAAGCGAATTTTTTTTATGAAGAGCAGCAAACTTAATTAAATAGGAATTCAGTAAAAGTTCACTAGCTTAAATTATCTTTGTAATCTCAAATAAAGCTGATATTTTAATCTATCTCGCTTAAATAAAATCATATGAAATTCGAAGTAAAAGCTAATTTACAATATCAAGTAAAAAACAATAGTTCTATCATCTTAAATATTAGCGCTTTAAATACACCCCATCAAAAAGTAATCAGTGAAACATTAGAAGTTACTAAAGGTGTTCATCAAAAGGAATTTCTATCCTCGCCCGAAGGCAACCGTTTAACCAGTTTAGAGATCTTGAATGACCAGAATCTAAACATTAATTATAGTGCCCAAGTCAATCAATATTGCGAAATAAAAGGGTATGATAGGATAAAAGATTTGAACATCGCTAAGCTTCCTGCTAATGTATTAACTTACCTTAATCCCAGCAGATACTGCCAGTCGGATAAGTTATATCGATTAGCCAATAATATGTTTGGCTATAAGAAAGATGATTTCGATAAAGTATCGGCTCTTACACACTGGATATATTTAAATGTAGCGTATTTAAGCGGTTCTACAGATGCCGAAACGTCTGCTTATGACACCGTAACGGAGCAAGCAGGAGTTTGCCGAGACTTCGCTCATTTAGGCATTGCTCTTTGTAGGGCACTAACCATACCTGCAAGGTATTTTACAGGCTATGCTTATCAACTATCCCCTCCAGACTTCCATGCCTGTTTTGAGGCTTATATTGATGGTGATTGGGTGTTATTTGATGCGACAAGATTAATCCCTTTAAATGGCATGGTAAAAATAGCGACTGGACGAGATGCCGCAGATGCAGCCGTTGCTAGCTTATTCGGAGATATTAATTTTATATCCAGTAAAATATCCTGTGAATTAATCGATCAAAAATTCGAGCCTTTTAATCAAGATGATCAGAGTCGTAGAGGAGTCATTTACTTATAAACCATAACTGGTTTAAACATTTTTAGTATATCAACTCATTGAATTAAATTCAGTTATCTAAAAACCACATTATTTTTTCAAACTTTATTCTTACTGAGTGTAAGCTTGTTAAGATTCTCAACTAAAAAAAACCATAAAATCATTTGCACACTACAACATAAACCATATCTTTGCACAACTTTACAAAAAGCAATGCGCTCTAAATAAAGTAATAATGATTCCTTAGCTCAGCTGGTAGAGCATTACACTTTTAATGTAGTGGTCCTGGGTTCGAATCCCAGAGGGATCACCAGAATTCAAAAGCCTCAGCGATTGAGGCTTTTTTTATCTTCTTTTAAACCAATGATTCCTTAGCTCAGCTGGTAGAGCATTACACTTTTAATGTAGTGGTCCTGGGTTCGAATCCCAGAGGGATCACCAAAAAGCTTTCTTTTTAAGAAGGCTTTTTTTGTTTAATAACTCCTCTGCCCCCGTCCTAAAATATACTAAAGCATAAAAGCTCTTACAAAAAAAGCCATCAAAATGATGGCTTTCTACAATATGTTTTAAATAACTATTAAGCCAATATCCAACTAAATTTATACTCTAAACCTGGAGATTTCATTCTATCAGCAATCCTTAATAACCTATCAGGAAGGGCCACGATATAATCCCTAGCCTTTTCACCTGCTTCATTTAAATCTTTTGCACTTTCAATATTCCAATCTGCAATTAAATCCTTCATAATATCTACGTAATCAACTGCCGTGTAAACACCCAATCGTTGAGCAGCATCAGTAAAATGCCCAAAGGTATGTCCAATTTTAGTTCCTAATTCTCTCAAAAAATGAGCTGGCATCACAATTTTCTTACGCATCATATCTTCAAAGGCAATCATAACTTCACTAGCATCAACTTCAAAAGCCTTACTTATAAAAGCTTTATATGCTTTAGCATGTCTCGCTTCATCAGCAGCGATTAAACCACACATTTTAGATAACAACTTATCTCCACCCTGTTTAGCAAGCATTGCCACTCTTCTATGAGATACATTAGTTGCTAATTCTTGAAAAGAAGTATAAATAAAATTTCTGTAAGGGTCATGACCAGTACCAATATCAAAGCCATCTTGAATTAAATACTGTGTAGAAGCTTCCATAGCCCTCATATTTATCCTTCCAGACAAATAAAGATATTTATTTAGTAAATCACCATGGCGATTTTCTTCAGCAGTCCAAGCCCTAACCCACTTCATCCATCCACCTTGCTCACTCCGCGAAACATTATCAACCATACTTAACCATGATTCATAAGTAGGCAAAGCTTCTTCAGTAATGGTATCACCCACAAGAACCGCCATTAAATCATAAGACAATTCTCGAGTGCTCTCTTGTAAATCCTTAACTTCATCAAAAAAAGTATCTTTACTTGAATCCGGTAAAAAATCAGCAGGCTGCCACATCTCCTCTACAGGTTTTAAGTATTCAGCCATATCATTAATCATAAATGGCTCCAAATAACTCATTACTTCTTTTCTCGATCCAACTGGTAATTCTATCATAAAAAAAATTAAAACTCAAATATAACGATATACCTATACAATAACGATTTTTCAGCTTGAATATATAACATGTAAGTTCAAGTAATAAATACAACTCAAGAGAAAAAACAAAGAGGAGAACAAACTCCCCTAAGTTTTATGCAAATTGAGACTGCAATGAAACAATCCCACATATAAGATCTTTTTTTAGCTGGGTATTTAAGAGCAACAAAAAACCCCTCATCTTATGGATGAAGGGTTTAAGCTTTACAGTCGTCTTGCAGACTTATAAAAGTTGGCACCGACCTACTCTCCCACGTTTTACCGCAGTACCATCGGCTCTGGCGGGCTTAACTTCTCTGTTCGGAATGGGAAGAGGTGGACACCGCCGATATAGGCACCTGAATATTTTTAATGTTGTAAGTAGTAAGTTATGAGTATTAAGTTATAAGTCTTTCGACTTTGTACTTTACACTTTTTACTTTATACATCAACAATGACATATTATTGAAAGAAGTAATTGTAGAGAAGACAACAAATCAGCTTTGCTGAAAGTATCGGATAATTAGTATTACTCGACTTTGCGCTCACACGCTTTACATCTATAACCTATCAACGTCGTAGTCTTCGACGATCCTCAATGGAAATCTCATCTTGTGGCTAGTTTCGCACTTAGATGCTTTCAGCGCTTATCTATTCCCGACATAGCTACTCTGCAATGCCCCTGGCGGAACAACAGATTCACTAGAGGTCAGTCCAACCCGGTCCTCTCGTACTAAGGTCAGCCCCACTCAAATTTCCAACGCCCACAACAGATAGGGACCGAACTGTCTCGCGACGTTCTGAACCCAGCTCGCGTGCCACTTTAATCGGCGAACAGCCGAACCCTTGGGACCTTCTCCAGCCCCAGGATGTGACGAGCCGACATCGAGGTGCCAAACCTCCCCGTCGATATGAGCTCTTGGGGGAGATCAGCCTGTTATCCCCAGAGTACCTTTTATCCTTTGAGCGATGGCCCTTCCATGCAGAACCACCGGATCACTATATCCGTCTTTCGACCCTGCTCGGCTTGTAGGCCTCACAGTCAAGCATGCTTATGCTATTGCACTCCCCGTACGGTTACCAAGCGTACTGAGCATACCTTTGAAAGCCTCCGTTACACTTTTGGAGGCGACCACCCCAGTCAAACTACCCATCAAACAATGTCCTTCGCTTAGCGAAGTTAGACACCGAATACAGAAAGGGTGGTATTTCAACGTTGACTCCACAACGCCTAGCGACGCCACTTCATAGTCTCCCACCTATCCTACACATCCTGTACCCAATATCAATGTTAAATTGTAGTGAAGGTTCATGGGGTCTTTCCGTCCCGTTGCGGGTACCCGGCGTCTTCACCGGGACCACAATTTCACCGAGCTCATGGCCGAGACAGCGCCCAGATCGTTACACCATTCGTGCAGGTCGGAACTTACCCGACAAGGAATTTCGCTACCTTAGGACCGTTATAGTTACGGCCGCCGTTTACTGGGGCTTCGATTCAATGCTTCGGTTTAACCCTAACATCCCCTCTTAACCTTCCAGCACCGGGCAGGTGTCAGGCCTTATACTTCATCTTTCGATTTTGCAAAGCCATGTGTTTTTGTTAAACAGTCGCCTGGGCCTTTTCACTGCGGCTGACATTGCTGCCAGCGCCCCTTCTCCCGAAGTTACAGGGCCATTTTGCCGAGTTCCTTAGCCATGATTCACTCGAGCACCTTAGGATTCTCTCCTCGACTACCTGTGTCGGTTTACGGTACGGGTTTTTATAACCTGAAGCTTAGAGGGTTTTCTTGGAAGTCTGATTACCTGAACTATCCACGCCCCCGAAGGTTTGCGGTACTATCAGCTTTCAGCTAGTCTGGCGGATTTGCCTACCAAACCAATACCTACGGCCTTTAACGAACTATTCCGTCAGTTCGCGTCAGTGTCACTACTCCGTCACCTCATCGCAGTTATAAAAAGTACTGGAATATTAACCAGTTGTCCATCGGATATCGCCCTTCGGCTGATCCTTAGGCCCCGACTAACCCTGATCCGATTAGCGTTGATCAGGAAACCTTAGTCTTTCGGTGGGCGGGTTTCTCTCCCGCCTTATCGTTACTTATGCCTACATTTGCTTTTCTAGCCGCTCCAACACCCATTACCAGATATCTTCGCCGCAACTAGAATGCTCCCCTACCACTTATACGTAGTATAAATCCAAAGCTTCGGTATACTATTTTATGCCCGTTTATTATCCATGCCCGATCGCTCGACTAGTGAGCTGTTACGCACTCTTTAAATGAATGGCTGCTTCCAAGCCAACATCCTAGCTGTCTATGCAATCAGACCTCGTTAGTTCAACTTAATAGTAATTTTGGGACCTTAGCTGTTGGTCTGGGTTCTTTCCCTCTCGGCCCGTGACCTTAGCACCCCGGGCCTCACTGCAGCGTATATTTAATCAGCATTCGGAGTTTGTCTGGATTTGGTAGGATTTGACTCCCCCGCACCCAATCAGTAGCTCTACCTCTGTTAAACTTTACCGCCACGCTGTTCCTAAAAACATTTCGGGGAGTACGAGCTATTTCCCAGTTTGATTAGCCTTTCACCCCTACCCACAGATCATCCGGAAACTTTTCAACGTTTATCGGTTCGGTCCTCCAGTACCTGTTACGGCACCTTCAACCTGTCCATGGGTAGATCACAAGGTTTCGCGTCTACCCCCTCTGACTGTACGCCCTATTCAGACTCGCTTTCGCTTCGGCTCCGTGTCTCAAACACTTAACCTTGCCAGAGAGGAGTAACTCGTAGGCTCATTATGCAAAAGGCACGCCGTCACAGAACAAGTCTGCTCCGACCGCTTGTAAGCACACGGTTTCAGGTTCTATTTCACTCCCCTGTTCGGGGTTCTTTTCACCTTTCCCTCACGGTACTGGTTCACTATCGGTCTCTCAGGAGTATTTAGCCTTACCAGATGGTGCTGGCAGATTCCCACAGGGCGTCTCCGACCCCGCGGTACTCAGGATACCACTATCCTACTATCGCTTACGTCTACGCAGCTATCATGCGCTATGGCCAGGCTTCCCATCCTGTTCGACTTCACTTTAATATTCATGTTGTGGTCCTACAACCCCTATATTGCCTTAACAATATAGGTTTGGGCTTCTTCCCTTTCGCTCGCCACTACTTAGGAAATCACTATTGTTTTCTCTTCCTCTGCTTACTTAGATGTTTCAGTTCGGCAGGTTTGCGCTATTGCAACTAACCTTCAGTTAGTTAGGTTTCCCCATTCGGAAATCTGCGGATCAATTCGTATGTGCCAATCCCCACAGCTTATCGCAGCTTATCGCGTCCTTCATCGCCTCTGAGAGCCAAGGCATCCCCCGTGTGCTCTTATTTACTTTCTTTTGTAGATTGCTCTACCTGTTGTTTTTGTTATCTTCTCTTTCAATAACTTCTTCCAATATGTCAAAGAACTTTACTAAGTATGTATATCGTTAAACCAATGTTTAACTCATACTCAATCGTGGAGAATAACGGATTCGAACCGTTGACCCCCTGCGTGCAAGGCAGGTGCTCTAGCCAGCTGAGCTAATCCCCCTTCTTAGATGATGTGTAGTCCCGAGCAGATTTGAACTGCTGACCCCTACATTATCAGTGTAGTGCTCTAACCAACTGAGCTACGAGACTATTTAAGCCTTCCCTACCTCAGTGGTTCACCCACCGATGCTCATCTCTTCAGGTTCATCTTTTTATAAAAAAATATTCATGTAACGTAACGAATGCGCCAAATCAATCTCTAGAAAGGAGGTATTCCAGCCGCACCTTCCGGTACGGCTACCTTGTTACGACTTAGCCCCAGTTATCGGTTTCACCCTAGGACGCTCCTTGCGGTTACGTACTTTAGGCGCCCCCAACTTCCATGGCTTGACGGGCGGTGTGTACAAGGCCCGGGAACGTATTCACCGCGTCATTGCTGATACGCGATTACTAGCGAATCCAACTTCACGGGGTCGAGTTGCAGACCCCGATCCGAACTGTGAACGGCTTTTTGAGATTTGCTTCATGTTGCCATGTCGCTGCCCTCTGTACCGTCCATTGTAGCACGTGTGTAGCCCCGGACGTAAGGGCCATGATGACTTGACGTCGTCCCCTCCTTCCTCTCTGTTTGAACAGGCAGTCTGTTTAGAGTCCCCACCTTTACATGCTGGCAACTAAACATAGGGGTTGCGCTCGTTGCGGGACTTAACCCAACACCTCACGGCACGAGCTGACGACAGCCATGCAGCACCTAGTTTCCTGTCCCGAAGGACGAATCTATCTCTAAATTCTTCAGTAACTTTCAAGCCCGGGTAAGGTTCCTCGCGTATCATCGAATTAAACCACATGCTCCTCCGCTTGTGCGGGCCCCCGTCAATTCCTTTGAGTTTCACCCTTGCGGGCGTACTCCCCAGGTGGATAACTTAACGCTTTCGCTTGGACGCTGACTGTATATCGCCAACATCGAGTTATCATCGTTTAGGGCGTGGACTACCAGGGTATCTAATCCTGTTTGATCCCCACGCTTTCGAGCCTCAGCGTCAATCATAGCTTAGTAAGCTGCCTTCGCAATCGGTGTTCTGTGACATATCTATGCATTTCACCGCTACTTGTCACATTCCGCCTACCTCAACTACATTCAAGCCTACCAGTATCAAAGGCACTGCGATGGTTGAGCCACCGTCTTTCACCCCTGACTTAATAGGCCGCCTACGCTCCCTTTAAACCCAATAAATCCGGATAACGCTTGGATCCTCCGTATTACCGCGGCTGCTGGCACGGAGTTAGCCGATCCTTATTCTTACGGTACATTCAGCTCGATTCACGAATCAAGGTTTATTCCCGTATAAAAGCAGTTTACAACCCATAAGGCAGTCTTCCTGCACGCGGCATGGCTGGTTCAGAGTTGCCTCCATTGACCAATATTCCTTACTGCTGCCTCCCGTAGGAGTCTGGTCCGTGTCTCAGTACCAGTGTGGGGGGTCATCCTCTCAGATCCCCTAGTCATCGTCGCCTTGGTGAGCCGTTACCTCGCCAACTAGCTAATGACACGCATGCCCATCTTCATCCTATAAATATTTGATTATTAAATGATGCCATCCAATAATGTTATGCGGTGTTAATCCGAATTTCTTCGGGCTATCCCCCTGATGAAGGTAGGTTGCATACGCGTTACGCACCCGTACGCCACTCTCATGGAAAGCAAGCTCTCCAATCCCGTTCGACTTGCATGTATTAGGCCTGCCGCTAGCGTTCATCCTGAGCCAGGATCAAACTCTCCATTGTAAAATGTTTGTTTGATACTAACTTGATGTTAATATTAATTATTCTTGTTGATTTGATCGCCGATGAATATCGGTTCTCGTTACGCTACATGATATCTTTTTAAAGAACTTTTGTGCCGCTCCTCTCGGTTTGGTCTCTATATCTAACTACTCTTTAGTAGTGTTGATTTGCTGTTTTTAATACTTTCGAGAATCGCTCTCTAAGTGTTTCCCATTTGTTGGGGCTGCAAAGGTAATCATCTTTTTATTACCTCCAAATTTTATTTGAAATATTTTGAGGTTTTTTTAGCCTCATGGCTGTCTCCTCAATTAAGCCCTATTTTTAGAAAGTCGTATTGCTCTTCCCTATCTTAAAAACTTTCTTCTATTCCTTCAATATTTCCCGCATTCCTTGCGATTGCGGAGTGCAAAGGTGCTAACTTTTTTCCTCCCACACAAGCACTCTGCTAAACTATTTTTAACTTTTTACCTAACTGCCTCATTATGTTGTTGATTGTTTTTTAGTGCTCAGTTTAAAGTTGACAGTTACCACTTGGGAGTTCGCAGTCGGAAGTAATGAGAGTTAGGAGTACTGTATTTTAAGTTGTAGGTGATAAGTTTTAAGTCGTGACCTCCTTGGTTAGAAAAATATAAGTGGAATGCTACATCTTTGATACTTGAATAGCAGGATAGACCCACCTTAGTTAAACTGGAGTGGAGCGGCATCCTTTTTTATCGGTATGGATTGTGCCTGAGCCATAAAAAAGATACAGCGCAAAACTAGACTGACACTAAAAATAAATGGTGAAAAGTGATTTTCTGAAAATTTTAATATTGATTGGTTGATAGTAGAACTAATGTACAAGCTTCCATTGTTTCTATTCCTTGCTCTTTAGCTAATTCTTCCAATTCTGGGTTTTCTGCTCCGGGATTAAAGATGATGCGTTTTGGCTTTGTATTAAGTACATAATCGTAATAATCTTTCTGGTGGTTAGCTCCTAAATAGAGTGTAACAGTGTCAATATCTGAATGAATAATTTCTGGTTTTTCGATAGGCTGACCAGCAACTTCTCCAACTTTGATGCCTGCGTTAATTATTGGGTGACCATGAGCAGTTAAACGCTGAGCTGCCAAATAAGCATACCGTGATGTATTTGTGGTTGCTCCTAGTATCAATGTCTTTTTCATCTTTTTAAGATTTGATTAGTGATTTGAGTTCCGATAGTTAATTGGATAAGACTAATTACGATTTAAAAACAGCATCAGCGCAGGCTTGCCCGTCTATTGCTGCAGAAATAATGCCACCTGCATATCCTGCTCCCTCTGCACACGGAAATAAGCCTTTTATTTGTGGATGTTGTAATGTTTCTTTACCCCGAGGAATCCTAATTGGTGAAGATGTACGCGACTCGACCCCTACCAGAACAGCTTCATTGGTGTAATAACCGGGGCTCTTACCTCTGTTTGGCATTTTATTACCGAATTGCGGCAGCGCTTGTTGTAAGCGTTTTGCAATAAAAGGAGGTAAAACTTCATGAAGGTTTGCTGATGTTAAGCCAGGCAGATAAGAATTTGCTGGCAAATCATTTGAAATTTTATTATTCACAAAATCGACCATGCGTTGTGCTGGAGCTTTTAAAAATCCTCCGCCAGCTTCATAGGCCTTTCTTTCTATTTCAGATTGAAAATCTAATAAAGAAAAAGAATTATTTAAATTTTTGGCAACATCATCTATATTTACCTGAACTACTGTTCCTGAATTGGCATAAGGGTTATTTCTTTTAGAAGGACTCCAACCGTTTACTATAATCTCTTTTTCGTTGGTGGCGCAGGGAGCAATAATTCCACCCGGACACATACAAAAGGAAAAAACTCCCCTATCCTGAACCTGAGTTACCAAACTATAATAAGCTGGTGGCAAGTTATCATGTCGGACTTCGCAGCTGTATTGAGATTGATCTATAATTGATTGAGGATGTTCAATTCTTACACCCAAAGCAAAAGGTTTTGCTTCGAGTAGAATTCCTTTTTCTCTTAAGAGCTCGTAAATATCTCGGGCTGAATGACCCGTTGCTAAAATTATTGAAGAAGTTTCAAAAACACCTTGATTGGTAACTGCCGCTTTGACCTGCTGATCTTTTATTTTAATGTCAGTAAGTTTAGTATTAAAATGTACTTCTCCGCCTGCATCTATTATTGTTTCACGTATGGCAGTGATGATCTGCGGAAGCTTATTAGTTCCTATATGCGGACGAGCATCTACCAAAATATCTTCTGTTGCGCCATGAGCCACTAAAATTTGTAGCATCTTGGTTACGTCTCCACGTTTATCCGATCTTGTATATAGCTTTCCATCGGAATATGTTCCTGCTCCGCCTTCGCCAAAACAATAGTTTGATTCGGAATTGATGATTCCTTCTTTATTAATTATTGCTAAATCTCTTCGACGTTGTTTTACATCTTTTCCTCTTTCAATAATAATCGGCTTTAAGCCAAATTCTATTAAACGTAATGCCGCAAATAGACCTGCAGGACCAGCACCAACTATAATGACAGGCTTTGCATTTTGAACAGATGGGTAATCAATTTTAAAAACTTCTAAAACTGGATTTTCCTCAATATATAGGAGTACCTTTAAACGGTAGATCACATTTCGACCACGGGCATCGATTGATCTTTTGCGAATCTTAAACTCTTTAAGGATTTGAGGTTGTAGTTTTTCTTGCTGAAGGATTTGGCTTTTGATTTTTTCGTTATCAAAAATATCATCAGGAGAGATAACGAGATCTATTTCTTTTATCATGTTAATTTGTCGGGTTTTTATCCCAAATTGTAACAAAGGTATGAAAATTGAACTCTAAGTATTATATTCAAAAAAAACTAAAATAGACATGAAAAAATTATTATTTGGCTTTATAGCCCTTTTCGCAATAACTTCTTTAAGTTCTTGCGGTTACAATAGTTCAGTAAAGCTGGATGAGAAAGTAAAAGCATCTTGGGGTGAAGTGGAAAACCAATATCAAAGAAGATCTGATTTAATCCCCAATTTGGTAAATACTGTAAAAGGAGCAGCGAATTTTGAAAAAGAAACTTTAACGCAAGTGATTGAGGCCAGAGCTAAAGCTACTTCTATTCAGGTTGATCCAACAAAACTTACTCCAGAAACGATTCAGAAATTTCAGAGTGCACAAGGTGGTTTATCACAGGCTTTAGGTAGGTTAATGGTGGTTTCAGAACGTTATCCAGAATTAAAAGCTAACGCAAATTTTCAGGAGTTACAAGCGCAGTTAGAAGGAACAGAAAATAGAATTACTGTTGCCAGAAGAGATTTTAATCTATCTGTGCAGGATTATAACACTAACATTAGGACTTTCCCTAATAATTTGTTTGCGGGTATGTTTGGTTTCCAACAGAAAGGAAGTTTTGCTGCAGAAGCTGGCGCTGACAAAGCTCCAAAGGTTGCCTTCTAGTAAAAAACCAATTCGAATTAACAAATTTTTCAATATCCAATAAAATAACAATGGCTTCATTAACAGATCAAGAACAGGAAAAGATTAAGCATTCGATTGAATGGGCGGAGAAAGCAACCTCGGGAGAAATTAGAGTTTGTGTAGAGAAAAAGTGCGAAAAAGATGCTTACGAAAGAGCCATTAAATGTTTCTATGATTTGAAAATGGAAGCCACTGCTTTAAGAAATGGTGTTTTAATTTATGTGGCTTTAGTGGATAAGAAATTCGCGATCATCGGAGACGATGGTATTAACAAAGCTGTTCCTGATGATTTTTGGGAAAGCACTAAGGAGCTGATGCTTCACAAATTTAAAAGCAATGAAATCGCTGAAGGTATCAGTATTGGAATTATTGAGGCCGGTAAACAGCTTAAAAAATATTTCCCTTACCAAAGTGACGATATTAACGAATTGCCTGATGACATTGTTTTCTTAAAAGATTAGCCAAAATATAGATGAAAAAACTCATTTTAATTACCTACTTAAGCCTTTTTGTTTTATTTGGCTATTCACAAAACTTCCCACCTAAACCCAATAAATTAGTTAACGACTATACCAACAGCATGAGTCCTGCTCAAGTTGCTGCATTAGAACAAAAGCTAGTTGCCTTTGATGATTCTACTTCTATTCAGATTTCGGTAGTGATGATTCAAACTTTAGATGGTTATGACATTAATGATTATGGCTATCAATTAGGAAGAGCTTGGGGAATTGGTGGAAGCAAAAAAAATACAGGAATTCTGGTTTTAGCTTCTTTAGGCGATCGAAAAATGAGCATCCAAACTGGATATGGCATGGAAGGCGCATTGCCTGATGCGATTACCAAACGAATCATCGAAAATGAAATTAAGCCTTCTTTTAAGCAAGGCGATTATTATGGCGGATTCGAAGCTGGCACCAATGCGATCATTAGCTATACCAAAGGTGAATACAAAAACGATAATCCAAAAAGTAAGACTGGCAAAAAAGGCTTTCCTGCTGGATTGATCGTCTTAATTGTTATAGGAATCATCTTTATGATTAGTCGTGGTGGACGCGGCGGCGGTGGCCGGAATGTTATTGGTGGCCGTGGTGCAGCGAATATTTTTTGGTGGTCGATGTTAGCAGGAAGCTTAGGCAATCGTGGCGGCGGTGGCTTTGGCGGCGGCGGAGGTTTCGGTGGTGGCTCTGGCGGAGGGGGCTTTGGCGGTTTTGGCGGTGGAAGTTTCGGTGGTGGCGGTTCTAGCGGAAGTTGGTAGCCTTTAGTTCCTAGTCATTAGTTTGTTAGTTGATTAGAAAAAATTAAACTATTAATCCTGCTTCTTATTGAAGTGGGATTTTCTATTTTTAGACCATGAGTGTATCTAAATGGAAAACCCTTTCTTCTAAGTATCTGGTTCAAAAACCGTGGGCGACTTTACGTGTTGACGAATGCGAATTACCTGATGGCCGCATCGCAAGCGAATATTATGTGTTGCAATATCCTAATTGGGTAAATGTTGTTGGCATTACTGAGGATGAAAAAGTCATCATGGTGCGCCAGTATCGCCATAGTGGAGATATTATTTCTTTAGAAATTCCAGGCGGCGTAATTGATGGCGACGAAAACCCACAAGATGCTGCCAAAAGAGAACTGCTGGAAGAAACTGGTTACCTCTTCGAAGATTTTGAATTGGTTTCTACCATTTATCCCAATCCTGCCACGTCCAATAACGTTACTTATTGCTACCTCGCCAAAGGTGGCATCAAAGTACAAGAACAGGATTTAGATGAGCATGAAGACATCGATATCGAGTTCTATTCTATTGATGAGATCAAAGAAATGCTCTTGAAAAACGAAATTCCTCAAGCTTTGCATGTTACTGGTTTACTTTATGCTTTTTTGAAGATGGGGGTTTTGAGTTGAGAGTTTGGAGTTATGAGTTGGGAGACTGAGGACCGAAGACGGAAGTTTAAATTAGATAGTTGAAAGTGTAAAGTAAAAAGTCTAAGGTTTAGAAAAGCAGGGTTCTGTTTTTATCGGTTGCGATAGTCTGGCTTTTCGTTACAAGTCCTCGCTACGCTTTGGGCTTTACACTTCAATCCAGTTTATTTTAGTTACGTTTTTGCAATATATTGAGTTGGTAGACTATTTTCTATTTTTGATTTCTTAGAGATTCTTGTTTTAACTCTAAGAAAAGTAAAGGGTAGCTAAAATTCCACAAGATTAAGTTCTTCAAGTCTAATAGCCATTGCTTCATCTGAAACGTTAAATAATTTAGAAATAGAATTAAAAGATTTACCTCTATATGAGTCTGTTGATGCCAATTTTCTTGAAAGACCTCTCAAATTTTTACATTGATCCCTTAACTTATTTTCAGCACCATCTTGTGTCAAATAAAATGCAGTATCCGGATTGATAGTAAATTTTTCAACTAAAAATAATTCATGAAAGACTTCAGTAACAATTTTACTAGGCATTAAAAAATAGCTAGCAAACTTATCTGCTTGTAGTTCTTGAACATTACGATTAGAGTTTAGAACTGAGCCGTCCATTGGTCTGTCTCTATGCATGACAGCTTGTTTATGTAACATTGCATGCCCCAACTCATGAGCAGCCGTAAAATTTTGAGTTTGCTTATTAGATACTTTTGAAATAAGAACTATCTTATTTTTCTGGTCAATAAATCCTGCAATTTCGTATTCATTGTTTAATTCAGCTGATAATCCAAGGTCATTAATTTCACCGAAATCAAATCCCAAAGCCTTTTTAAATATCACACCTGGCTTTAATATTTCAATTGGCTTTTCTGGAGATTCCTTTTTCCAAATTTCCTTTCTGTTTTTCCAGATTAGATTTTGGAGTTCTATTACACTGTTTTCAATTTCAGAATCGGATAGTTTAGATTTAGATTTGAACTTTGATATTAACTTATTTATATCATCGTAAAGAGGTAATTTATCTTTCAACTCATTTTCTAGAATTTCAATTTTAGAATTAGAAGTTACATTTAACCTTACATGTTCAATTTTTAAAGTATCAGTTTTCTCTAGCGCATCTTTAATAAAACTATACTCATCGCTACCGAAAGAAAGTAGATTTAAATTAATTATAGATAAACAACCTCCTAATGCAGAGACAGCTCCACTTAAAGCCACTTGAGAGTCTCCTCTTGCTCCTTGAAACGCATTATCAAAAACAAAATTCCCAATTTCAGCTAATTCAACACATAATTCAGCTATTTCAAGAGGGATTTCAATTGCTGTTTTAAGCTCTTTTAAAGCTTCTCTAGCTAAAATATTTTTACCTATTGGGTTGTCATTTAAATTCCGCTTTTTACGAATTCGAATAGTTTTTCCAAACTGAATTGAATCCTCTTGAAAAAACTTAGCTAATTCAGGAAAAATATATTCTTTAATGCGAGTCTGCATTTTAAGAAGTTCTGGTAGAGCTTGAGAATATTTTTCTCTTCTTTTAGGTTCATTTGTCAAACTAATAACTGTAATCAACAGTTTTGCTGAAAGCATCCCTTGTAATGCTGCGGCACTTCCAGAACCAGGCTTATGCCCCCCTGAACCAAACTTCTCTAAAAGTTCTTCTGCAGTAATAGCAAGTAAATTCATCTATTAATTATACTTTTTAACAAATATAAATTAAAAACAACTAAAAGTTAAAGTATTGAAACAGATGTGGATAAACAATTTATAAATAGAAAAGTAAAACTTAGTTAAATAAACCGTATTGAAGTAAAAAGCCCACGGCAAAATGAAATGAAGCGAGGACTTGTAACGGAAAGCCGGACTATCGGGAGATAGCAGTACAGCAGCATCTTTCTAAAAAATAATCAAATTTGTCATCCAGAATTACTGCCTGCCGCAGGCAAGTATTTCGGGATATCTTTTAGCAGTGGCTTGTGCTAAGAGATGCTGAAATAAATTCAGCATGACAGTATCTGTTAAAAACAAAAATCCCGTTAGGAATGACCTAACGAGATTTTCGGTTCAGAAAATTGGTGTTTAGCTCATTTTAAGCTTTTTCTGAATATCGTGTACGTAAGCTTTAAATTTCTTATCGGTATCAATTAAATCTTCTACTGTTTGGCAAGCGTAAATCACGGTTGAATGGTCACGGCCACCAAAGAAAGCTCCGATAGATTTTAAAGATGTTTTGGTATGGCTTTTCGCTAAATACATGGAAATCTGTCGAGCTTGTACAATTTCGCGTTTACGGGTTTTAGATTTCACCATTTCTACCGGTACTTCAAAGTACTCGCAAACCAATTTCTGAATGTATTCCATAGAAATTTCTTTGCTGGTATTTTTGATGAAATTCTTCAACATCTGCTTAGCTAACGCTAAATCAATCTCTTTCTTGTTTAAAGTAGATTGTGCCAATAAAGAAACCATCGCTCCTTCCAGCTCTCTCACGTTATTATCAATGTTGTTGGCAACGTATTCAATGACATCGTTTGGTAATTCGATACCATCTTGATACATTTTCTTTTTCAAGATAGCCATACGGGTTTCCATATCAGGAACTGATAAATCTGCGGATAATCCCCATTTGAATCTGGATAATAACCGCTCTTCTAAACCTGCTAAATCTTTAGGTGGTTTATCAGAAGTTAAAATCAATTGCTTACCTGATTGGTGTAAGTGGTTGAAAATATGGAAGAAGATATCTTGTGTTTTGTCTTTACCGGCGAAGTTGTGTACATCATCCATGATAATGATATCCATGGCTTGATAAAAGTTCACAAAATCGTTGATGGTATTGTTCTTTAATGAATCTACAAACTGTTGGCAAAATTTTTCGCAAGAAACATAAATTACCAACTTATCCGGCATGGTTTTCTTCACCTCATTTCCGATGGCTTGCGCCAAGTGAGTTTTACCCAAGCCAACACCGCCATAAATCATCAATGGATTAAAAGAAGTACCGCCTGGTTTTGCACCCACAGCATAGCCTGCAGAGCGAGCTAAACGGTTACAATCTCCTTCAATAAAATTCTCAAAAGTATAGTTTGGATTCAGTTGTGGATCTACCTGTAGTTTCTTTAATCCCGGAATTACGAAAGGATTTTTAATGTCTTTATTCAAAGCCATAGGCATTGGAATAGATTGACTTTTTCCTTCGGCTCCGTTACCACTTGATGGAAGGTTAGTTGTGTAGGGCATTTTAGAAGATGATTTTTCGACAACGATGTTGTATTCTAATCTGCCCGTATCTCCTAGTTGTTTTTTAATGGTTTTTCTTAACAAACCCACATAATGCTCTTCGAGCCACTCGTAAAAGAATAAACTTGGTACTTGAATGGTTAAAACACTTTCCTCTAACCTTAAAGGAATGATGGGTTCGAACCAAGTTTTAAAACTTTGGGTCGGGATATTATCCTTTATGATTTGGAGACAGTTTGCCCATACACTTGTACAAGTTTTTTCCATATTATTTTTCTAATTATCTGATTTCTAATGCGATCGGAAGAGACAAGGACTGCCGTCTACCGAGTACCGAAGATTCAAAAAAAAATCGGTTTATAAAACTAAAACTTGAAATTATTCTTAAAATACTGTCTGATAGCTAGTAAAAAAAATTGAGCGGCTATAAAAAGTCCCTTATCAGCAAAAGAACACTATTTACTTAATAAATTATCTTATGTCTTAATTCTATTTTATTGAAAAGATATTTTTATACTTATAGCTTTTTAATACTCTCCAAAAACTTCTCGCAAAACATCAGCAATTTCACCTAAAGTAGTGTATTCTTCGACGGCATCTAGTATAAAAGGCATCAAATTATCGTCTCCTTTTGCAGCTGCTTTTAGCTTGTTTAACTTGATTTCAACCTGCTGATTATCTCGCTCACTTTTTAGCTGATTGATTTTATCAGTTTGTTCAACTCTAATGCTGTCATCCACTCTAAAAACTTCGGGATTTACCTTTTCATTAGCCGTAAATTTATTCACACCCACAATCACTTGCTCGCCAGATTCAATTGCTTTTTGATATTGATAAGCAGCATCGGCAATTTCGTTTTGGATGTATCCTTGCTCAATTGCATTTACCGAGCCTCCCATGGCATCAATCTTATCAATATATTTCCAGGCAGCAGCCTCTATTTCATCTGTTAAAGTTTCTACAAAATAAGAACCTGCTAAAGGATCTACTGTTTCGGTAATGCCACTTTCGAAAGCAATGAGTTGTTGCGTACGTAAAGCAATAGAAGCTGCTTCCTCTGTTGGCAGAGAGAGTGCTTCATCATAACCATTAGTATGTAGAGATTGCGTTCCTCCTAAAACGGCTGCCATTGCCTGGTTGGTGACGCGTACAATGTTATTGATAGGCTGTTGAGCGGTTAGCGTTGACCCACCTGTTTGCGTATGGAAACGAAGTTGTTGTGCTCTTTCATTAGTTGCACCTAAATCTTTGGTGATTTTAGCCCACATTCTTCGGGCTGCCCTAAATTTGGAAATCTCTTCAAAGAAATTGTTGTGACAGTTGAAAAAGAAAGATAATCGCTTTGCGAAGACATTGATATCTAAACCTTTTTCAATTGCTGCTTTTAGATAAGTTTTTCCGTTGGCTAAAGTAAAAGCCAATTCTTGTACAGCGGTTGATCCGGCCTCGCGAATATGATAGCCAGATATAGAAATGGTATTCCATTTAGGAACTTCCTTGCTACAATATTCAAAAACATCGGTGATTAAACGCATGGAAGCTTTTGGAGGATAGATATAAGTTCCTCTGGCTGCATATTCCTTTAATATATCATTTTGTATAGTTCCCGATATTTTTTTTAAATCTGCTCCCTGCTTTTTTGCCAAAGCAATGTACATCGCTAAAAGTGTTGATGCGGTTGCGTTGATGGTCATAGAAGTGGTGATTTTCTCTAACTCAATGCCATCAAACAATACCTCTATATCTTTTAAAGAATCTATGGCAACGCCTACTTTTCCAACCTCACCATCAGACAAATCGTGATCGCTATCGTAACCTATTTGTGTAGGTAAATCAAAGGCGACCGAAAGTCCCATGGTACCTTGCTTCAGTAAATAGTGATACCGCTTATTGGATTCCTTGGCCGTCGAAAAACCTGCATACTGGCGCATGGTCCATAAACGACCACGATACATATCTTTTTGTATTCCACGAGTAAAAGGAAACTCAGCCGGAAGCTCTTGCATAGGATTGCAGGTGGTATAAACTTCTTTTATTTCTATGTTTGATGTAGTTATAATTTTTTTATCGCTCATGCTTTGATTTATAAAGATTGAATATCGTCTTTCATGACCAACAATGCTAAGTCGTATGGGTTTTCCTCCACCTCAGCAAATCTTGCAAATATCACTTTGCTTAATTCAACTGCCGTTGCATCCGGATGTAAACTTGCCATGGATTGGTTGACTAAATTAACGGTATCATCTTTTACTCTTTTAATAATTGCCCAAGAATCATTTGTAATGTATAACTGCTGAGAAATGTTGTGTTGATATTCTGCCCGAACTTCTGTTAAAATGAGATTTTGCATTTCTTTTGCACTCATTCCTGAAATATGTAGACGCACTAGTAAATTAGCAGGATTTATCCTTTCAATAAAAAGCGTTAAGCGTTCGTAAGCCTGCAACTTTAAGGGTAAAACATCTTTAACCACCAATTTCTTATACTCAAGAGCTTTAAAATTATAATAAGAATCTAACTGCCCTTTTAACAGGAAGTAAGCCCCAAAAACAACCAATAGGCCTGAAAGTGTGTATTTTAAAATATCTAATGCGAAAATTCCTAAATCCATATTCGTTTGTAAGTTGATCGTCAAAAAGGGGATTAAAAAACAAAAATCTACAATTTGCCTTATATTTGTATAATAAATATTTGATTTATGAGCACAGCAGTTGAAACAGTAGCACCCGTAACTTTAACCGAAGGTGCAAAAAAAGAAGTAAAAAAATTAATATCTCAGCAAGAGTTAGGTGCCGAGTTTGGTTTGCGCTTAGGCGTTGAAGGTGGTGGATGTGCAGGAATGAATTATGTTTTAGGTTTTGACCAACAAAAAGAAGGTGACAACGAATATGAGATTGATGGCATCAGAGTGTTTATGCATAAGGCACATGGTCTTTATTTGGTAGGGATGGAAGTTGATTTTCAGCAAGGTTTAAACGCTCGTGGTTTTGTATTTAATAACCCTAATGCAAGCAATACTTGCGGATGTGGAACCAGTTTTTCTGTATAATTTTTAGTTTTTGATTATAATGGAAACGCCAGCTTTTAAAAGAGCTGGCGTTTTTTTATTATTTAATCTTTTTTTCCTACCATACCTAGATGAGTATGATTAAAACCATCATTATACTTTAAACCATAACCCATCATTCTATCAAAACTAGAGTGAGCAAAAAGTATAATTCCGATTAATAGTAAAATGTGATTGGCGAAAAAGAACCCAAATGCTGAAATCAAAATAGCGATAAGTTTGTGGTGAAATAAATTATAAATAATTGCCCCAATTTTAGTATTGATTAAATATCCAAGCATTCCTAAATCGGGAGCTAAGAAAAGAATAATCCATAAACCCCAAAAAATATGGATAGGCTGTAGGTAAAGTGCATACACTGCAATTGATAATTGAGCTAATTCTTCTGTTTTTAATATTGTTTTCATGACTTTTAATTTTGTTTAGTCAAAGTTGACTAAAGCCTAAATGATTACAATTAACAAAAGATAAGAAATTCAGCATCGCTACTTTTTTAGAAATCTATTTCTAATCCGGCTTAGGCTTACTGGCGTAATACCTAAATAATTAGCTATGTATTGTTGGGGTATTCTTTGAATAATTTTTTGCTTATTGCTGCTTAGTAACTGTTCGTAACGCTCTTCGGGAGATAAAGTAAGTAAACCAACCATTCTGTCTTCTAATCCTAAGGCCAAATATTCAGCTACTAACCTCGCGAATGTTTCCCATTTATGACTGATTTTAAATAACTGTCGTAGATGATCATAATTAAAAACCAACATTCTTGTATCTGCTAAAGCTTGAATGTTTAAAGCAGATGGTTTACCGGTGATGCAACTGAAGTATGAGCTCACTAAATGATTTTCGAAATAGAAGTAGGTTGTTCTTTCCTCTTGGTTTTTAATGTAAAATTGTCTAAGACTTCCTTCTAAAAGAAATCCTACAAGCTTTGCCGTTTTTCCATCCTCTGCAAAAAAATCATTTTTTTGTATTGTTTTTTCTGATAAATGTGTCGCTAAAAGGCTCCATTCTTCATCATTCAAAGCAATAAATTGCTGAATATGGTTTCTTAAGAGCCCTGTATCAGTTTTATTTACCATTTCACAGTCTTATCAATAAATTCTATCAAACTGTTTGCTAAATCTTGCTGCTCCTTTACTTTTGGATGCCCTGGTGTGTCTTTAAAAGGAACAGTCAAAGTGTAAATTTTTGAATCATTTAAACCAGAGATTGCTTTTTGAACATAGAGTGGCCATGGCGAATCTTTTCTGGTAATATCCATATTGCCTAACATGCAAATAATGTGTGCTTTTGGATACTTCTCTCTAATTATTCTTACAAAATCTTGATAGGATTGAATGATAAAGCCTTCACTTGGCTTTGTTGCTCCAAAGCGATGCTTAAACTCAGAATTTTCAGAATTATTGATTATCCAAGAATCATTCTGTAATAAATTAATTACCACTACATCTGGCGTATATTTAGAAAAATCCCATTTACTTTCTGGATCAGTTGGATCAATTCGATCATACATTTCAGGCATGATTAAAGGAAACCAACTGACCATAATTCCAATCCCGCTTTTTGCAATGCATTGATATTGTGCATTAAAATGCCTGGCGGTAATTGCTGCATAAGCCGCATAATTGTTCTCGAAAAAACCTATCGAATTATCTTTAAACTTATCTTCAACTGCATATCCGCAGGTAATGGAGTTGCCGTAGAACTCTATTTTTCTTTTAGGCAATGCAGGCGGATTTAAAAGTTCCGAGTTCTTTTCTAGTTCGAAACCATAAAAGTTAGTTTTTCCTTTATCCCACTCAGTAATCTTAAACAATTCTACTGTATGTTTTCCAAATGGAAGGTTTTCCGTGAGCTGATAAGTTTTCTTCCGGGTATCGAAATGAATTCGGGACTTTAATTTTTGATCAATGATGATGTTATAATAATTCGATGTATCTGAATCTTTGAATTCGCCAGCTAAAGAAGTTCCCTTAAAACTGATCGTAACAGATGTCCCAGACCAAATTAATTCGGCAGCATCTTTGGCGTAAGCTATTCTACCTTGATATTGCAATTTGTTATTCTTATACGAAATGAATTGAGTTTGCGCATGGCACAATAGAGTGCTGCTGATAAACAATACCAAAAGGAGGATTTTTCTAATCATAGTCTAAATATAAGAGTTCCGTTTTTATTGTAGTGAAAAAAGTTAAATAAACCCAATTGAAGCGGGAGCTAGCGATTTTTCATCAGGAGTCTAGCGAAAAGTAAAACTATCGTGACTTATAAATGAGTGAAATTACCTTTCTAAAATTAAACTGTAACAATGTGTGATGTGATGGGGTCTAACAGCAAAGAATTTGTATTTTTAGCTATAGCCAAATTGAATGGATAACATAGAAAACGTAAAAGTTGCGCTGCAATCTATCGCCAGTAATAAGTTAAGAACTTTTTTAACAGCATTGATTATTGCTATTGGCTTAATGGCTTTGGTGGGCATTTTAACTTCTATTGATGCCATTAAAGGTTCTTTGAATAATACTTTCGCAAGCATGGGTGCTAATTCCTTTACCATAAGAAACCGCGGAACGGGAATTAGAATTGGAGGAAATGGGAACAGACCAAAACGTTTTCCAGTAATAAAATACCGCGAGGCAATGGATTTTAAAGAACGTTTCAGCGTTCCTTCAACCGTTTCGGTAAATACCTTTGCATCCTTTGCAGCAACTGTGAAATATAAAAACGAAAAGACAAATCCTAATATTTCTGTTTTAGGAGCTGATGATGCCTATGTTTCAACAGGTGGCTATAAAATAGCCGAAGGAAGAAATTTCTCGAATAGTGAAATGGAGTTTGGCGCCAGTGTGGTAATTATTGGTGATGAGATTAAACAAAAGTTTTTTAAAAACGAAAGTCCTTTAGATAAAATCATTACTCTTGGAAGCGATAAATTTAGAGTAATTGGCGTTTTTGCACCAAAAGGAAGCAGTATGGGTTTTGGTGGCGATAAAGTTTGCGTGATTCCGGTATTTAAAGGTCGTCAGATTATGACCAATTCAAATCCTACTTATACTGTATCTGTCATGGTAGATGACCCTACAAAAATGGATTATGCCGTTGGCGAAGCGACAGCTTTAATGCGAAAAATCAGAAATTTAAGTGCCCAGCAAGATAATAATTTTGAAACCACAAAAAGCGACGCCATTGCAGAAACGCTCATCGAAAATTTAAAATATGTTCAGATTGCAGGTATGGTCATTGGCATAATTACATTGTTAGGTGCTGCAATTGCGTTAATGAATATTATGATGGTTTCGGTTACAGAAAGAACTCGAGAAATTGGTGTACGAAAAGCAATTGGTGCCAATCCATCGCTAATCAGAAAGCAATTTTTGTATGAAGCTATTGTAATTTGTTTATTAGGCGGAAGTGTAGGTATTTTCCTTGGAATTGTGATGGGTAATTTATTGGCATTAGCAATGGGAGCCTCTTTTATTATTCCATGGCTGTGGATTTTCATAGGTTTAATTGCTTGTGTTGGCACTGGTTTGGCATCGGGAATTATCCCTGCTTCTAAAGCTTCGAAATTAGATCCTGTTGAGGCTTTGAGGTATGAATGATAGTAGTGAGTAGTGAGTAGTGAGTAGTGAGTAGTGAGTAGTGAAATATATTTTTTTCTTTATTATACTAAAAACAAATTATTTCAGCATTTCGTTTTGAAGAGCAGGTTCTTCTAAAAGAATTTTTAAATGTGGATTGAATAAAGCCTGGTGTAAAGCATCGGCGTGTTTGAGGTGGTGCATATCTGAACCAATAAAATCAACCATTAGGTGATCTACCAGATCTTCTGCAGCTTTTTGGGATGGCTTACCCTAATATCCTGTTAAAGAAATAGTATTTATCTGAAAGTAACATCCAAACTCTCTTATTTTATAGAAATTCTAGATTGAGCCATAGAAATGGATACCGTTCGGGATGAGCTAATATAGGTTTATAGCCTTTATCATTGATTTTTTGAATGATTTCTTTTAAATTATTTGGATAATTGATATAGGAAAACTCGAATAATAAATAACCATTACCCGTTCCCTTTATGAATTTTAGTTTCAAAAGTTTCGCCTAAATAATATTCGGCAGCAGCTTCAATAAGAATACTAATATTTTGTTTTTGAAGTTCCTCTCGTACCTGATCTAGTGCTTTATTAATGGTGTCGGGTGTATTCCGATAATAATCGGACATGATGTGAGGAGTAGCAATCAGTTTTTTGAATCCTAAATCCTTTAATCGATTGATCATCATGATGGATTCTCTGACTGTTGGAGCTCCATCGTCACCCAATTTTTTCAAAATTAAATTCTGGTAGTATACTTTTTTTGAAAAGACCTAACATTTATCTGTTTTGGTATTGCTCCTCGTAGTAATGTTGATAATTCCCCGATGTCACGTTATTAAGCCATTTCTCATTCTTTAAATACCATTCAACCGTTTTTTCTAAGCCTTCTTCAAATTGCAAGCTTGGTTCCCAACCTAAATCCTTTTTTAGTTTAGTGGCATCTATTGCATAACGCAAATCATGACCGGCTCTATCAGTAACGTAAGTAATCAGTTTTTCTGATGTTCCTTCTTCACGATTTAATTTCTTGTCCATCACTTTACACAAGGTTCTGATTAAATCGATATTGGTCCATTCGTTATGACCACCAATATTATAAGTAGATCCTGTTTTGGCTTTATGGAAAATCACATCAATTGCTCTTGCGTGATCTTCTACCCAAAGCCAATCTCTAATGTTCTCCCCTTTACCGTAAATAGGAATAGCTTTATTTTGTTTAATGTTATGGATAGAGAGCGGAATCAATTTCTCAGGAAAATGAAATGATCCATAATTGTTTGAGCAATTAGAAATCACACAATCCATTCCGTAAGTATCATGATAAGCCCTTACAAAATGATCAGAACTTGCTTTTGAAGCTGAATAGGGCGAATGTGGATCGTAGGCTGTTGTCTCTGTAAACATTTCCGTTCCTTCGCCTAGAGATCCATAAACTTCATCAGTAGAAACATGATAAAATCTTTTGCTATTATAACTTCCTTTCCAAGATGTTTTGGCGGCATTTAACAAATTTACAGTTCCAACCACATTGGTCATCACAAATTCAATTGGATTAGAAATCGAACGGTCAACATGGGATTCAGCAGCTAAATGAATGACTGCATCAAATTGCTCGGTATCAAAAAGATTTTGGAGAAAGTCAGCATCTACAATATCTCCCTTAACGAACTTATAGTTAGCTGAATTTTCAACATCTAGCAGGTTTTCTAAATTTCCAGCATAAGTTAATTTATCCAAATTTACTATTTGATAGTTTGAATAAGTAGTTACAAACCTTCGAACTACATGCGATCCTATAAATCCGGCTCCGCCAGTGATGAGTATTTTCATTTTGATTAGATATGAGTAGTGAGTAGTGAGTAGTGAGATTTTAAAGCGGCTCTATGCGTCGCATATCTCAATACTCATTACTCTAATCTATTTTTAAAAAGGATTATTCTTAATATATTTCTCCCATTCCCAGGCAGATTTCATCATATCTTCGATATTGAGTTCTGCTGTCCAACCTAGTTCTTTGGTTGATTTTGTTGCATCACCATAAACTTTTTCAATATCACCTGCTCTTCGTGGACCAATCATGTAATTCAATTTTTCACCCGTTGAATCTTCAAAAGCGTGAATTACCTCAAGCACTGTAGTGCCTTTACCAGTACCAATATTGTATACTTCGTAATTAGCTTTTGATTTACCTTCTTCCATTCTTTTAATGGCCGCAACGTGGGCATTAGCTAAATCAACTACGTGGATGTAATCTCTAACACATGAACCGTCTGCAGTATCGTAATCGTTTCCAAAAACGGTAATTTTATCCCTTTTACCGATGGCTGTTTGTGTAATAAAAGGCACTAAATTCTGTGGTACTCCTATAGGTAACTCTCCAATTAAAGCTGATTCATGTGCGCCAACTGGATTAAAATATCTTAATGCAACAATATTATAGTTCTTACTAACAGCCGCAGTTTCAGCTAAAATTTCTTCAGCAATTTGCTTCGTGTTTCCGTAAGGAGATTCTGCTTTTTTAACAGGCGCAGCTTCTGTAACTGGCAAAACATCTGGCTGACCATAAACTGTACAACTTGAAGAAAACACAAAATTGATTGGTTTTCCTTTGTAAGCTGCTAATAAATTGATTAGCGAAAAGAAATTGTTTCTGTAATATTCTAAAGGCTTTTGAACTGATTCGCCCACTGCTTTAAAAGCGGCGAAATGGATGATTCCTTTGATATCTGGATTAGCTGCAACAAAATCGTTCACTTTGTTTTGATCACATAAGTCAAACTGATGGAACTCAGGCTTCATACCGATAATTTTTTCGATTTGATCAAGAATTTTAACAGACGAGTTTGACAAATCATCGATGATAACTGGCGTATATCCGGCATTGTAAAGCTCCACAACTGTATGTGAACCTATAAACCCAGTACCACCAGTCACTAAAATTTTAGTAGACATTATGTTCTATTGTAATTGGTAAAATCTTTATGATCAATTTTCTCTAGTTGCTCTTTAGAAAGTGTTTTGAAATACTCGTAAGTAATTTTTAAACCTTCAGCTCTATTTACTTTTGGCTCCCATTTTAAAATCTCTCTTGCTTTTGTTATATCTGGACGACGTTGTCTTGGGTCATCCTGAGGAAGTGGCTTGTAAATTACTTTCTGATTGGTACCTGTTAATTTAATAATTTCTTCGGCAAACTGACCGATTGTGATTTCGTCTGGATTTCCAATATTTACTGGAGAGGAATAATCAGATAGTAACAATCTATAAATTCCTTCCACTAAATCATCGACATAACAGAAAGAACGCGTTTGGGTTCCATCACCAAAAACGGTTAAATCTTCCCCTCTTAAAGCTTGTCCAACGAAAGCTGGCAAAACTCTACCGTCATTTAAACGCATTCTAGGACCATAAGTATTAAAAATTCTTACAATACGAGTTTCTAACCCATGGAAAGTATGGTAAGCCATTGTCATGGCTTCTTGAAAACGTTTAGCCTCATCATAAACTCCACGTGGACCAACTGGATTTACATTACCCCAATATTCTTCAGGCTGCGGGTTTACTGCTGGATCACCATAAACTTCAGAAGTGGAAGCAATAATAATTCTAGCACTTTTCGCTCTCGCTAAACCTAGTAAATTGTGTATTCCCAAAGAACCTACTTTTAAGGTTTGGATTGGAATTTTCAAATAATCAATCGGACTTGCTGGAGATGCAAAATGCAATATATAATCTAACTCACCTGGAACATAGACAAATTTGGAAACATCATGATGTGAAAATTCGAAATTTGAATTTGGAAAAAGATGCTCGATATTGGTTAAATCTCCAGTAATCAAGTTATCCATTCCAATCACATAATAACCTTCTTTAATAAAACGATCACAAAGGTGTGAACCTAAAAATCCTGCCGCTCCAGTAATTAAAACTCTTTTCATTTTTATGAATTTACAACTGCTCTACCAATACTGTTATAGTAATATCCTAACTCAATCATTTTATGAAGATCATATAGGTTTCTTCCATCAAAAATTACTTTTGATTTCATGATTTTTTCCATTCTATCAAAATCAGGATTTCTGAAGACTTGCCATTCTGTAGCAATAATTAAAGCATCTGCACCTTCTAATGCTTCGTAGGCATTATCGGCGAAAGCTAAAAGATTACCTTTCATTTTCTTTACATTTTCCATTGCTTCAGGATCGTAAGCAACCACTTGAGCTCCTGCTTTCGTTAAAGCATCAATAATATATAAAGCTGGTGCTTCGCGTATGTCATCAGTTTCTGGCTTAAAAGCCAAACCCCAAAGTGCGAATTTTTTGCCTTTTACATCGCCTTTATAATATTTTATCATTTTTTCAACGATTTTCAGTTTTTGAGTTTCGTTGACCTCCATTACAGAATCTAAAATTCTGAAGTTATAATCATATTCTTTTGATGATAAAGCTAAAGCCTGAACATCTTTTGGGAAACAGCTTCCACCATATCCAATACCTGGGAAAAGAAATCTTTTCCCGATACGCCCATCTGCACCAATACCTCTACGAACCATATCTACATCCGCACCTACCAATTCGCAAAGGTTGGCCACTTCGTTCATAAAGGTAATTTTTGTAGCTAAGAATGAGTTTGCTGCATATTTTGTTAGTTCAGATGAACGCTCATCCATAAATATAATTGGATTTCCAGAACGAACGTAAGGCATATATAATTCATCCATCAATTTTCTTGCTCTTTCGCTTGTTGTACCAACCACTACTCTATCTGGTTTCATGAAATCTTCAACCGCAACACCTTCGCGTAAAAATTCAGGGTTTGAAACCACATCTACCCCTACTGAAGTATTTGCAGTAAAAGCGGCTTTTACTTTATCTGCGGTACCCACCGGAACTGTTGATTTTGTAACGATCACTTTATATTCAGTAATCAACTTTGCGATATCAGCAGCAGCACCTAAAACATAGCTTAAATCCGCTTTTCCATCTCCGCCCGGAGGCGTTGGTAAAGCTAAAAATATGATGACTGCATCTTTTATTGCAGAAGCCAATTCTGTTGTAAATGTTAATCGCCCTTGTTCAATATTTCTGTGAAAAAGTATATCTAACCCCGGTTCATAAATAGGTAATTCCCCATTTTTCATTTTATCTACCTTTTCCTCAACAATATCAACACAAGTGACGTAATTACCTGTTTCTGCTAAACATGTCCCTGTCACTAAACCAACATATCCTGTTCCAATAACTGCAATCTTCATATTTTAATTCGCTGTTTTAATCTAAATTATTTAAACTTGACGAAGATAATCATTCAAATTTTTAAATGCCTATAATATATCATATTGGAATTAAAATTTACTACTTCTTCATACTTGTTGTCTCTTTATTTAATACAAAAGCAAAACACTGGATAAAAGGAAGACGTGATTGGAGAGATCTATTTCCTGAAATCAGCGATAATCCTAAAATATGGTTTCATTTTGCTTCTTTAGGGGAATTTGAACAAGGGAAACCACTTTTGCAAGCTGCTAGAAAGCAAATTCCAGATAAGAAGATTATCATTACCTTCTTTTCACCATCAGGTTACGAAATAAGAAAAAACTCCGCCTTAGGAGATTATATTCTTTATCTACCTATTGATTCTCCAAGAAATGCACAGGATTTTATTCGGATTTTTAATCCTGAACTTGCTATTTTTAATAAATACGAATATTGGTACTTTTTCTATAGAAGTTTAAATCAACATGAGATCCCTATTTATATTACTTCTTCTATTTTTAGAGAAAATCAGATATTTTTTAAATGGTATGGAAGCTTTAACCGAAAGATATTAAGCTATGTTACTCACTTTTTTGTTCAAAATAAAAAGTCAGGAGAGTTATTAGAAAGCATAGGGTTGAAGAATTTCACTTTGAGCGGCGATACCCGTTTTGATAGTGTTTTGGATTTAGCGAAAAACAAAAAAGAGTTTCCAATTATCCAAAAATTTAAAGGTGATAAAAAATTAATTATTGCGGGTAGTACTTGGCCAGAAGATGAAAAGCTTTTGGCTAATTATCATTTTAATGATGATTGGAAATTAATCATTGCTCCGCATGAAATTTCTGAATCTAAAATTCTTGATCTAGAAAGACTATTTGAAAATAAAAGTTTAAGGTACTCTAAGTTAAATGAAAAATTTGAATTTAAATCAGATGTAAAAGTCATCCTAATTGATAACATTGGCATGCTTTCCTCTTTATATAATTATGGGGAAATCGCTTATATTGGTGGAGGTTTTGGAGCTGGAATACACAATACTTTGGAGGCAGCCGCTTGGGGTTTACCAGTAATTTTTGGAGCTAATTATCAAAAATTCCAAGAAGCAAAAGACTTGATAAAGTTAACAGGAGGTTTTACTATTTCAAATCAAACGGATTTAAATACTATTCTTGACAAATTAATTCATCACCCAGAAACTAGAATTTCGGCAGGAAAAATAGCATCCGATTATGTTGCAAAAAATACTGGTGCTACTGAAATCATTATGGATGCTATTTTTAAGATTTAATTCTTTGATCGAAAACAAACGGTTCAACTGAAATTAATTTGATCCTATCAAAATCAAGATGTTTAGGATTAATTAAGTAATTATTTTCTTGAAAGATGATAGAAGACGGAACCTTTAACAACGTAGTGTTCATTGACTTAATCCAACTATCTCCTATTTGTTGAGTATATGGATTTGATTCGAATTTTGTCCAGTTTTTTTTCAGTTCAGCTAATTTAATCTCTTCCATTTCCAAATTATCAGGAACCTCAATCTTCATTAATCTGAACTCATGATTAAGTCCTAAATAACTTCTATGAACTACATTTTCTAGACAGGCTAAAGATTGAGAACTTGCTGTATATATCAATTTAACATCATTTGAATTCCATCTTGCGGCTCTACCAGAGGCAATTAATTGATCGGAATACTTTACTAAAGTAATTCTATAAACAAACATGATTAAGCCAAATCACCGTATGCAATACGAATAATCTCTTCTTCTATTAAGGTAATGCCAGTAATTGTATCCATCAAAGAAATTGGAATTTGATTACCCAAGCCATAAGCGGGTGTGGCCAACCATTGATGGAAATCTTTAACCGACCCAAAAACATCTAACCCTTTATCAAATAAAGAAAAAGATTTTAGAAGTTTTTCACTTAATGCAGCATCTAGTTTTAAATCTTGAACTACATAGTTTTGAATAGTTTTTACGGTAGTTTTAAATGTTTCTTGAAACTCATCATAGGTAAAACCAGATATAGAAATAAAATCCAAAGCTGCCTTTGCATTTAAACCATTTTTTGAATAAGTTAATAAACTTATTTGATTGACATACATTTTACCATAGGGAGCAATAGTATCACTCACTGTATTGGCTGTTCTATCATCGTTTAGTGTAGGATAAGCCTTCTCTTTTTTATTACTTGCTTTCATATCTGGATGATTTTCTATATCAAATATAGAAAAAATTCTTTGATATGAAGAAATATTTCTTGATTACTTATTTAGGATAATATCTTCTAAAGCATCAATCCAGGCTGGGTCGTCATTTAAACTTTCTACTAACTGTACTTTTTCTCCACCCATTTTTTCAAACTCTTCGAAGTACTCATCAGAAACCTCTATTGTAGTTTCTAAACAATCGGCGACAAAAGCGGGGCAAAACACTAATAATTTTTTAGCGCCTTTATCAGCCAGTACTTTTAGAATTTCACTCGTGTAAGGTTGTACCCAAGGGTCTCGTCCTAATCGTGATTGGTAACAAATGGTATATTTATCTTCAGTTATATTTAATTTTTCGGCTATGAGTTGTGCAGTTCTATTGCATTGTGCGGTGTAACAAAATTTATTATTTTCTGTAATGGTTTTACAGCAATCTTTCACTTTTAAACAGTGCACTCCAGAGACATCCACTTTTTTCATATGTCTTTGAGGTAAACCATGGAAACTAAATAAAATATGATCCCAACCTTCACTTAAGTATTTTTTACCATTCGCAGCAAAAACATCAATCATCCCAGGGTGATCGTAAAAGCTATTGATAAAACTAATATCAGGGATGGCTTGCCAATCTTTTACAATTTCCATCACTTTATCATGTACAGAACCCGTTGAAGCAGATGCGTATTGAGGGAAAAGCGGGACCACTTTAATACTATCTACTTTTGCTTGTTTTAATCTTTCTAAGGCATCAGGAATAGATGGTGACTGATATCGCATGGCTAATTCTACCATGTAATCATCTCCTAATTTTTTTTGAATTTCATAATGAACTCTTTTTCCATAAATTAAAAGAGGTGAGCCTTCATCTGTCCACAGTTTTTTATAAATTTTTGCTGATTTAGGTCCACGAAAAGGGACAATGACTCCTTTAACTAAAATGGTTCTTAGAATAGGATTTACATCTAATACTCTACCATCCATCAAAAACTCGTCTAAATATTTTCTAACGTCGGCTGTTGATGGACTATCTGGTGTGCCTAAGTTCACTAATAAAATACCTTTTTTACCCATTGTTGATCTTTAAATTCTTTTCTTTTTCTTGCCATAATTTCCACCAAGGTGTTGCTGGTGAATCATGATGTTCGTAATGATATCCAAAAAAATAACAACTCAAAAAAGCCCATAAATGGTTCTTTTTTTGAGTTTTTGATTGATGCCTATTTTCATGCTCTCCTTTATGTGGCAAATAAGTACCAAAATAAAAAAGCTGCAGTGTGCTAAGCAAAGATGGAACAACCCAAAAAAGCAATAAGTTTTGTTCAGTAATCCAAATTTTTAAAATATTGTAAATAATGGCCATCCCTAAAATTTGCCACCAGGTGATGTATTGTTTAAAGAACTGAAAATACCAAACAAAGAAATTTCCATTATAAAAATCAGGATCTTGTTCAGAGTGAACAAATTGATGATGTTGATGATGCTTTATAAATAATTTTTGAAATGGGAATAACGCATAACAGACCGTACAAACCTGACCTAAGAAATTATTGAGATTTTTGTTCTTTGGTGCTACCGTTCCATGCATTGCATCATGGGCTGTAATAAATAAGCCAGTATACAAATGCATTTGAATGAGTACAAACACATATAAAATCGGATTTTTAAAACTCAGATTTGAAGACATTAAGGAAACTGTTGATATTAACCATAAAGTGATGATTAATACTGCCATTAATATGCCTTTTGAATTTTTCAATTTGTTGAATTAGTAAAATATAATTAGGATTGAAGTGAGATTTTTTAGGTTCGCTGTTCCTAATAAGATGAAAAATTATTACGGAAAGTCTGCCTGCCACAATAGTTTTAATATGTTTCTAAGACTCTCTTTATTTGCTCCATTAACCACATTGGTGTTGATGTTGCACCACAAATTCCAATTTTATCATTCGGGTTGAACATGGCTTTTTCTAAATCATCTGGTTTACTAATGAAATAAGTTGCTGGATTATTTTTGCGACAAACCTCGTAAAGTACCTTCCCGTTTGATGATTTTTTACCAGACACAAAAACGATTTTATCGAAATGTTTTACAAATGCAGGTAAATCTTTGTCACGATTTGAAACCTGACGACAGATGGTATCGTTTGCTTTGATGTCGTAACCTCGATCAATCAACTGTTCCTTAATCTGATAAAATTTCTCAGTCGATTTAGTAGTTTGGCTATAAAGCGTAAAAGATGAAGGTAAATCTACACCGTCTAGTTCGGCAAGATCCTGAAATACCAAAGCTTCATTGTTAGTTTGTCCTTGTAAACCGATTACTTCGGCATGACCATGTTTACCAAAAATAAGTACTTTTTCTTTTGCATCATGCGTAGTTTTAATACGGTTTTGTAATTTTAAAACAACAGGACACGAAGCATCAATTAACATGATATTATTGGCTAATGCTACCTTATAGGTTTCTGGCGCTTCTCCATGAGCTCTAATGAGGACTTTTTCGTTAAAAAGATTTTTGAGGTCATTGTTATCAATAATCCTCAGCCCTTTTTTCTTTAATCGCTCAACTTCTTCATCATTATGCACAATATCACCTAAGCAATAGAGATAACCATCTTCTTCCAGAATTTCTTCGGCCATATCAATAGCGTAAACTACGCCAAAGCAAAAGCCCGAATCCTGATCAATGGTTACCGTAAGATTGTATTCCATGTGGTTATATTTCATGCAAATTTAAGAAAAGTTTAGTCAGAGCACCGTAAGATTCAATATGATAAAAAATATGATTTGTGAAATTAACAATGTAAAGGCCACTTTGTTAGTTTTTCTAAATTCCAATTCATAATAAGCTCGCAACATAATGAAAGAGATGATAAACCAAGCGAAGTAATTTTTAAAAGGGACGTTTGCGTCTTGCCAATTCCAATAATCAAATTTCATGGCTATTGGTTCTATTAATATGTCTATAGCTACCAGAATAGTTGCTCCTACTAAAGATTTAAGGTTTCTTAAATGCTTGAAATATCTTTTTAAAACTGCTCCAACGGAAAAAATCAACATCAACCAATTTATTCCAATAATTAGTGGAACATTTGCAACCTTATAGCCTAAGGTTGAGCCATATTGATAGTTTCCAAATATGCTGCCTGTAGCTACACCAATTACTTCAATGGTAAATCCACTAATAGTGATCAACACTATGCATTGCCACAGTTTTATGTTAAACTCTTTTTGATTTGCAATTAATATGGCACACATCAACAATAAATGAAAAGGAACAAATGACAAGAAAAAATCATGATAGTCTTTTAATAGAAAACCTGCTAAACCAACCAAATGAAAAACAACGATAAAAATTCTTGAGAGACCTACTTTATCTAAGTACTTCATGTATGTATGGTTCTACCTTTCCAAATTAATGATTTATTTAATGATTTCTTTATTGACAATACAGCAATGACCAATAAATTTATCATTTGTAAGATATGAAGGGATAAATTTAGCCAAACATTTTGACCTGATAAAAATGAAATCATGATTCTGCTAAAGGCAATTAAAGTAATAGCAAAATAAAAAAGTTGAAAATTGAGATAGCATAAAATGAGAATTGGACCTGCTAAAACTAAGAATAAATAGAGAAACAGGCCTAATATACTCCCACCAAAACCAGCTAGTAAGTTTTTACTAAAACCTTGCAAACCCTCCCTATAACCTTTATACATCCTGCAATAAATAAATCCGTTCGCTAATAAAGCTTCACCTTTTAACTTTTGAACTTTTACTTGTTTCATGATCTCCACATCTTCAACGACCTGATTTTTCACAAGTTCATGCCACTGAAACTGATGATAAACTTCAGCATCAAACAACATAAATTGCCCGCTAGCGGCAGAAAAAGCAGGATTATTACTCAACTTCACCAATCTTAGTGGTAATAAATTGAGTAATAAATAATGCATTAATGGAATGATGGTTTTCTCACCGAAACTAATGGTCACTTGGTTGGTGAATAAACTCAGCAAGCCGAGTTTGCCAATTTGCATTCGATAAAGTGAATTATTAATTAAACCGTCCTTTATCTCTTCATCTGCATCTAAAAATAAAAGATATTTTCCTTTCGCCTGTTTTGCTAATTGATGGCAGGCGAAGTTTTTACCAAGCCAACCTTTTTTCAATTCTTCTCCCTTAACAACTTTAAAACGGCTATCGATTTTCGAAAAGGCTTCACAAATTAAAAAAGTTTCATCATCAGATTGATCATCTAAAATGATAATTTCTACATTTTGATAATCTTGATTTTTAATAGATTCAAGAAGGATCAAAATGTTATCTGCTTCATTTCTGGCAGGAATCAAAATAGAAACTAAATGATTAAAGTTTTTAGGTGAACGCGTTAACTTAGGATTGGAAATGAAGTTGAAAAGCGTTACCGTGAACCTTAAAATCAAGAAGAAAAATATAATATAAAATATATAAACCATTTACACGCTCACCTCCGTTTGCTGTTTTATAGCTTGCTCATAATGCTTATTATAAGCACTTTTAATCACTTGTAAACTGTTATATTCTTTCGCTTCCCAATGTTCTAAATAAGCTTTTATACTTGGCTTTCGCCGATCAAAATAATCAGTTAAAACGGCTGCAAAAATATATTGAAATTGCTTTTTTGATGCAGCAATAATTCGGCTAACTCCTTTTTCAAATTGAATAGCAGCACTGTGAGAAGAATACAATTCGCCTTGGGGGAAAATCAATACCAAATTAGCTGGATTATCTAATAATTTGCCTGCATAGTCTAAAGATTCAACCAAACTTTTTGCATTTTTTTGGATACTGAAGGCTCCCAAATATTTTAAGAATTTCACTTTCTCGGCGGTATCCTGCAAAACCATCACGTGAAAATGCTTTTTGAAGTAGATTTTATTGAGATGAAAAAGCAGAAAGCCATCCCACCAACTGAAATGATTTGCCAATAATAAAATGGCTTTATTGTCTTCAATTTTAATATCATTATACTCAAATCTATCAAAATCACTTTTGATAATTCTACTGATATACCAAGAGAAAAATTGATGTATAATTTTATTAGATTGAGGTTTTACCATTTTCAAAAGCTAATTTAAACTATTCTATCATCTCTCCTACAATTTTCGCAGATAGTAATGCCAAAGGAATCCCTCCGCCTGGGTGCACACTTCCACCTACAAAATACAAGTCTTTAATCTTTTTAGAGAAATTAGCATGACGTAAAAATGCTGCAAACTGATTATTAGAACTTGTCCCGTATAAAGAACCACGATAAGAAGACGTTTTTGATTCGATTAAAACAGGGTCTAAAACTTCTTCTGCTTCTATTAAATTTTCTAAATCGATACCCAAATTCCTATTTAATTTTTTGATAATATTTTCGCGGGCTTGTTGTTTAAAAACTTCCCAATCTTGCCCGACGTTATTGGGTACATTGATCATTGTAAACCAATTTTCGCAACCTGCTGGCGCATCAGCTTTTTGCAGCTTAGCGCTGATGTTGATGTAGACAGTTGGGTCTTGATAAATGGTTTTACTTTTAAAAATATGATCAAACTCTTGCTGATAATCCTCGGTAAAAAAAATATTGTGTAAACCCAATTGCGAAAACTCTTTTTTCAATCCCCAGTAAAATATCAAAGCCGAACTGGAGCGTTCTTGTTTCAAGATTTTCTGCGGCTGACTTTCATCTTTTAGCAATTGTTGGTAGGTAAAATAAACATCCATGTTTGAAATTACTTTCCCAGCAGCAATAAACTCGTTTTTAATTTTAATTCCGATTACTTTCTTTTGCTCTACGCAGATTTCATCTACTCTTTGGTTGTAGTGAAATTTAACGCCTAAATCTTCTGCAAGTTTCACTAAACTCTTGGTAATTTGAAACATCCCTCCTTTTGGAAAGAAAGCTCCAAAATGCTGTTCTAAATGAGGAATTACATTGAGTGTTGCAGGAGCCTGATAAGGGTCAGATCCATTGTAAGTGGCAAATCGATTCGCATACTGCACCATTTTTTTATCCGAAAAGAAAGATTCATTTGCTTTCGCCATGGTTCTGAAAGCATCAATTTCGTAAAAACGAAAAAATGATTTTGCAGTATTTTTTCTTAAAAAAGTACTGAGCAAATGTAAAGATTTTTCTAAAAAGACTTCATGCGTGATATCATAGATGTCTTTACTTTTTTCGAGATATTTTTTAATTTCAGTAGTTGTAGAATTGGTATTGTCTTCTATTTGCTTAGCAAACTTTTCTACATCAGCGAAAGCGGTTAAAGTTGTTTTATCTTCCCAAAAATATCGACAAACTTCTTCTAATTTTTGATATTCGAAATAGTCTAAAGGATTTTTTCCGGCTAAAGCAAAAAGCTCATCAACATACTGCGGCATGGTAAATAAACTTGGTCCAGCATCAAATCGATAAGACTCAATTTGGAATTCTGAAAGTTTACCTCCTGAATATGAATTACTTTCAAAAACATCCACTTGATAGCCCTTAATGGCTAATCTTATGGCAGACGCAATTCCAGCTATTCCGGCTCCTATTATGATAGCTTTTGGCATTAATACAATAATAGAAAAATTATACCTTTGTTCTGGTTGCTGATAAAAATTTGGTTGTAATAAAAATTAGTTCTATTTAAAAACATAAAACTGTTGCTGCAAATGAGCCTTCTGTAGGTCTTGGTTTGCACTTGTGCAAAAGAACTATCCAACAAATTGATGGAGATTTAATTGCTGAAAGCTCAGGAACTAATAAGGGAGCGACTTTTACAATCGTTATTTAAACTATTTTAGATTATTTAATAATTGATACATTTTTTGCCTCATGGCAGATGCACTGCCTGAATAGTTGTTAATAATTAACGAAAAGCAAACGGGTGTTTTGCCGTCAACACTAGCATAGCCTGCATATCCTAAAACACCGCTAATCGTTCCGCTTTTCATTTTCATATCATTGTAGACTGGTAAACTTTTAAAATAGGATGTAAACCATGTTTGCTTTTTTGCATCACATAAAACTTTAGCCATTGTTAGAGAGGTGACTCTATCGGCGGGCGAAAGCCCACTTCCATCACCAATGTTTAAAGTTTCTGGATCAATTCCCTTTTCTTTCCAGAACTTCTTTAATGTTTTAATACCATCAACAGTAGAGGCGCTTTTACCAAATTTCTCACCTAAAGTTCTCAGCAACTGTTCCCCATATAAATTGATACTTTTCTGATTAAACCAATAAACAATTTCTTTTAGTGGAGGTGATGTAATCATCATTAACGAATTTGAAGATTTAGTTGTAGTGATTCTTGAAGTTGTAAAATCAATAGATGAAATATTATTTTTTTGAAGATACTGGCACAAATCAAAAGCCATTGCCAAGGCAGGATTTGGGAGAGAAAGTCCTATATTCTTTTTTAGGTCTATCCCATAAGTTCCTCTTAAATAAATTAAATTGGTATAAGGGGCCGAGTAGGCATAAACATTATCTCCACTCCCATGATTTCCGGTAGTCAATTCATTTTTAATTTCTAAAAACGGATAAATCCCTTCTTCATTTTCGATTTTCACGCCAGAGCCTACAGATTTTCCAGGAATAAAACTCAATTCAAACTGATTTTCTCCCCAGGTTAAGGCTGATGTTCCTGCACCATAATAATTTCCAATGTCTTGCCAAATCCATCCGGTGGGTAAAGATTGTGAATCCCACGAAGAATCATCGCCAAGGATTTTTCCTTTAATCTCTTTGATTCCCTTTTGTTGTAAAACAAAAAGAATTTTATTTAGCACCTGATTTTTTGTGGTACTTTCCCATCTCCAACTCCCTAAAGTAGGGTCGCCGCCGCCTTTAATAATTAAATCTCCATTTAATATCCCATTTTCGATAGATCCTGAATATCCTATTTCCGTTTTAAAAGTAAAGTCTTCTCCTAACAATGCTAAAGCCGTCGCTGATGTAATCGTCTTTAAAGTAGAAGCCGTGGCTACTCCTATATTTTCTCCTGAACCATAAATCAATTCTTCGGAAGATGAGTTTAAAACCGTAAAAGATACCGTCGCATATTTTAATTGTGGATCTGAAGAGAATTTATGATAAGCTGTATTGATTTTAGCTGACAGTGTTTGAGCTTGCACCGAACTAAAAGCGATTAAATACAAAGATAGAATGGCAAATATTTTTTTCATTGATGCAAAATAAGAATAAGATAATTAGAACGATGAATTTTAGAAAATAGTAGTTAAAGCTTAAGCTAAATAAACTGGATTGCAATGCCTGCCTGTTTGCAAAAAGGGATACCGGTATTGTGGTTAATGCCTTGAGCAGTAAGAATGAAAAATCAGAATACCTTTACTTATGAAATGCGAAACTTACTTTTCTAAAATTAAAAATTTGCTCGAAAACTAAAAATAAAGTTTCGACCAGCAGAGCTAATTCCAGAAGCGAAAACTCGGTAATTTTGATCACTGATATTTTCTATTGAGAATTGTACATTTAGATTTATATTGATTTGATACGCATTTCGCAAATTAAAAGTACACCAAGATGGCATGCCATCTACAGTGGCATATTGCAAATTATCTTCGCCAGAATTACTATAGTTTTTCAATCTTTTCCATCCATTATATTGCGCAAAAAACTCTGATTGAAATTTCTTTATTTTTAATTGCAAAGAAGATTGACCAAATAGAGGTGGAATATGATCTAAGGGCTGGTTTATAGTGCTGTTTATCACCCTTCCGTAAGTATAATTTAAGTTAGATTTAAAATTTAAAAAATCGAAAATTTGAGCATTCAACTGCACATCAAAACCATAAATAAAGGCTCTAGCAGCATTAACAGAAGTGACCACATTACTTTGTTGTCCATCATAAATAATAACGCTTTGGCCGTTAAAAGTACTGTTCTGTAAGGTAATTGCATCCCGATACCAAGTATAATAAGTCCCCATTTGTAGATTTACTTTTTGTACGATGGTTTTTGAAATATTAAATTCGGCATTGTAAGTATGCTCGGGTTTTAGATTTGGATTGGGTACAATGATGTTTCCCGCTGTAGATTCGAAAACTTTGGATAGATCATCCACATTTGGCGCTCTAAACCCTGAAGAAGCCAATAGGGCAATTTTCCAATCGGTCCCAGGCAGATAACTAAACCCTATGTTACCGTTAACGGCTGTGGCATTTTGTTTAGCCTTATTAAATGGAAAAGGAAAAAATGTTTTATTCTCAAAGTTGGATTCGAGATTTAAAATACTCAATCTTAATCCATCCGAAAGGATAAATTTAGGAGTGATTTCCCAAGAATGAGTGAAATAAAAAGCGGTTGAATTTGTTTTAGAACCTCCATCCGAATAGCGGGTGTCTAATGCAGAAATTACATTTGAGGCGATGTTCTTTCGATTTGCTGTTGATTGCACTTTGTTATGAGTATACTCAAATCCATATCTTAATTCGTGGTTTTTAATAGCTTTTTCAGCATCTGCATTTAGAGCGTAAACTTTTACATTTTCTAATCTGCTATCTAAATTATTGCTAGCAAATTTTCTGTTGATGCGGCTTTCTTCAATATCCTGATAGCTGGCCACAATTCGTAATTCTTCTAAAAGCTTACTATCAGTTTTATAGTTAAAATGATAGGCGGATAACCATCTTTTTTGTGGCCCATAATACCAGTCTGCATACTTTAATTTACTCCCGCTATACTCGTTCAAGCGATCATAACGATTGATATTTGAGGAAATTGAATATTGAATATTTAAACCATGTTCTATGTTTTCTGAAGATTTAAAAACTATTTTTTGTAAAAAATCATACTGCTTATAACCCGATCCTTTCTGCAAATTAACATCTGCATTAGGTAGCATCGTATCTCTGCCATTTATCTGGTCTTGATAAAAAAGCCTTTTACCGAAATCAAGATAATTATTTTTTCGATTAGCTCCTTGCTTTAAATCACCAAAATCAGAAAAAGTAAAACTACTTAGGAAAGCAAAATTTTTAAATCCAAAATTGAGGTTTAAGTTTTCTGTTTTTTCGGCTGTGGCCGATGCATACCTACTTAATAAATTGGCTTTAAAAAGTAGTTTATCATCATCACTTAAAATTGGTTTCTTGGTGTAAAAATACATCACTCCACCTAAAGCATCGCTACCATAAACTACAGAACCCGGACCAAAAACAATTTCTACTCTTTCTAACATATTTTGATCTATCGTGATGATGTTTTGCAAATGTCCACCTCGATAAATGGCATTATTCATTCTTACACCGTCAACAACCATCAGCACTTTATTTGCTTCAAAACCTCTGATGATTGGACTTCCGCCTCCCGCTTGACTTTTTTGCACCAATACTTTTCCACTTTGTTGTAATAAATCTGCTGTGGTAGGCTGATTAGCAAATTTTATTTCACTTTCTTTTATGACCTCAATTTGTTGGGGGACATCCGATTTTTTCTCTTCAAATCGACTGGCAGAAACAACAATTTCATTTAGTAAATTCGTATGCTCGGTCATTAAAACATTAAAACTAAGTGCTTTCAATTGACTAAAACTTAAGCTTAACTTTAAATAGCCTAAACCTTCAAATGTTAAAGTGTCTTTTACAGATAAATCAGTCCAGAAAACTTTGCCATCTATATTGGTTTTATTTTGGATCCCACTTCTAGAGTTTAAAATCGAAACATCTTTTATTGGGTGGAGCTTAGTTTTGTTTGAAACAGTTATTTCTTGACAGAATACCAAAGTGGTATGTACTGTTAGCAAAAAAAAGAAAAGAGATATTTTTTTCATCGCAGCAAAATAAAGATATACTGCAGTAGCAAAAAGTTTTTAGATGAATTTGATGAAAACGTTACAACAATTTTCAAACTACCTAGCCGAGAGACTAGTTTTAGGCAAATACATCCTTTTTAATTAAGAAGTGTTTATAATGTATCCTGTAGTACTTTCTCGTAAGCTTTTCTTGGACTTCCTCTAAAATAAACCTCCCCACAGTAAACATAACCCGATTTTTCAAATACTTTCATCATAGCCATATTGTCGAAATTGGTATCCGCTTTTATGCTGTAAATGTCGTTGGCTAGCGCAAATTCTTCTATAAAACTCATCATTTTTTTTGCTAATCCTTTTCCTAAAAACTCTTCAGCAATTGCTACCCGATGAAAAACCACAAAATCTTTATTTGTTACCCATTCGCCTTCAATATCTGTATATGCAGGTTCATTATTGATCATGATGGCACAATAACCAGCAATGGTTTCTCCAAGCATTAAGACATATCCTTCCTCCTTCTCGATGTCTTTTTGCAACACTTCTGGATTAGGATAACCATCTTGCCATTGATTGCTACCATCAGCTTTTCGACGTTGGATTGCTTTTTGAATGATGTCCCAAATTTGTGGCAAATCTGCTATTTGGGCTTTTTTGAATTTGGGATTCATGAAATGCAATTTATTAAAATTGGATTACGATTAATGTAAAAAATTCATTTTTATGAAGGGCGGACGGAGACCTGATTCACATGAGAGATTAAGCTGGTAAATTTACAAAGCTTGCGATATAGATTTAAACCAGATAACGCAAAATCTTTTAATCATATTTGTTAAATGATAGCGAAACATTAAAGTACGTTTTAATATCTTTGTGTTTACTGATTATGGATTTAAAGACTTATAATAATCTTCCTTTTTATATTAAGCTGACCTGCGTACTGTTCAGCCTCTTTGCAATTGGCTATTTGGTCATTATTGGGAAGGAAATTTTATCACCGCTTATTTTTTCTTGTCTATTTTCAATATTGTTATTACCTGTTGCAGCATTTTTCGAATCTAAATTACACATGCCAAGAAGTGCCGCATCCATGCTGTCGGTATTGCTTCTACTGTTCTTCATTGGGTCATTGATTTTCGTTATTGGCTCTCAAATAGCAGATCTAGCAAAAGAATGGCCACAGTTTCAGGAACAAATCAATAAAACCTTATGGGAACTTAGAGGTTGGATTCAGGATCATTTTAACATATCAAGAGGAAAACAACTACGAGTAGTAAATACAGCTGCCAACAAAGTGATCTCTGCTGATAATACAGCAGTTTTCGGTGCCACAGTACTTTCTTTAACATCTATTCTTCTATTTCTTGTATTTACTTTTATTTATACCTTTTTCTTTCTCTTGTATCGCCGACTTATCATGAAATTCCTTCAATCGGTATTTCTTGACGAAAACAAATCGATCGTTCATGAAATCATCGAACAAGTACAGTATATGATCCGAAAATATATCATCGGACTCCTTATAGAAATGGGAATTGTGGCCATAAGCATAAGTGTAATATTCTCCATTATGGATGTTCGCTATGCGATTCTACTTGGACTCATCACAGGACTATTTAACATTATTCCCTACATCGGTATATTTACAGCACTTATTATCAGTTCTGTGGTTACTCTAGGTACTTCGCCAGAAAGCACAAAAGTTATTTGGGTCGTGATAACGCTTGTCGTCACCCACCTCATAGATAGTAATGTTTTATTGCCGCTGGTTGTTGGGTCTAAAGTAAGAATTAACGCATTGATTACCGTATTAGGTGTTATTGTTGGCGAAATGATTTGGGGCATTCCTGGGATGTTCTTGTCTATACCCGTTATTGCCGTGTTGAAGATTATTTTCGACCGCGTTGAAAGTTTAAAACCATGGGGAATTATCTTGGGTGATGAAGAAGCGAAACAAAATAAGCTTGCAACTAAACTGGGTATAAAAAAGAAAAAGGTAGCTATTGGCAACACTGACGATTAACTAACTCGGATAAAAAATCCTTGCCTCATTTAATTGTCTCGAAGAGGTCACTAAATGTCTTTTGAAAATTGAAGGCTCTGATGGTTTCCGCATAACTGATAAGTTGCAAACTGAGATTATACCAATGTTAAGGTCTTTTAATGCTTTTGATGGTCACAAAAAAAGCGATTACGGGCAGCCAGACTATCGGAACAGATAAATGAAGGACCTCGCTTTTCAAAAAAATTAATATTGCATTGTAATAAATATGCATCATGAGATACTGAAATAAATTAAGCATGACATAAAAAAAGCCTCTACCAAAAAAGTAAAGGCTCCTATTTATAAAAGAATTTTTGCTTACCCTATCAGATTCTTAATCAATAAATACTCTGCAATTTGAACCGCATTGGTCGCTGCACCTTTTCTAAGGTTATCTGCAACAACCCACATGTTTAAAGTGTTATCTTGCGACTCGTCTCTTCGGATACGACCGACAAAAACCTCGTCTTTTTCATGCGCATCCATTGGCATTGGGTATTTCGCATTTGCAGGATCGTCTACGACAATTACTCCACTGGTTGCGGCTAATAATTTGCGAACTTTAGCTAACTCAAAATCGTTTTCAAATTCGATATTCAAAGCCTCGGAGTGACCGCCCATTACCGGAATACGAACTGTAGTTGCAGTAACTCTGATGCTGTCATCGCCCATAATTTTCTTAGTCTCCAAAATCATTTTCATTTCCTCTTTGGTGTATCCATTGTCTTGGAAAACATCAATTTGAGGGATTACATTTAAATCGATTGGGTAAGCATAAGCCATTGGACCATCCATAATTCCCTTACGCTCGTTCATTAACTGGTCTACCGCTTTCACACCTGTTCCGGTAACTGATTGGTAGGTAGAAACTACTACTCGCTTGATTTTATATTCGTCATGCAGCGGCTTTAAAGCCACCACCATTTGTATGGTGCTGCAATTTGGGTTTGCAATAATTTTATCATCCGCGGTTAATACGTTAGCATTCACTTCTGGTACGATCAATTTTTTTGTTGGATCCATTCTCCATGCTGATGAATTGTCAATCACAGTAGTGCCTATGGCTGCAAATTTTGGAGCCTGTTCTGTAGAAGTTGAGCCCCCGGCAGAAAATAAAGCAACATCAGGTTTCATGGCAATGGCTTCATCAACAGTTACCACCTTGTACTTCTTTCCCTTGAATTCAATTTCCTTACCCTTGCTCTTTTCAGAGGCAACCGGAATTAATTCTGTAACTGGGAAATTGCGCTCTGCTAAAACTTTTAACATTACCGTACCAACAAGGCCGGTGGCGCCTACAACTGCAACTTTCATGATTTTTCTTACTTTTTAAATTATTAATTTTTTAGTAACTTGTGTACTATCTATCTGGGGCAAATATGAGAAAGTTTTTACTGCTTTTGACGCTATTTATTTCAAAAATTGCGTTTTCACAAGTTTTAGACAATTTTAGTGATGGTAATTTCACACAAAATCCTGTATGGCAGGCGGATGTCAGTTCAAATTTTGTAGTGATCAATCAGCAATTAAGATCAAATTCTACCGTCGCCAATTCCGGTTTCTATATCTCCACGCCCAATAGTAAGGCTTTAAATTGTACCTGGGAATTTGATGTAAACTTGCAGTTTGCAACCTCTGGAGCCAATTATGTAGATGTTTACCTTATTAGCAATAGCGCAGATTTAAAAAGCACCAATATCAATGGGTATTTCTTGAGAATGGGAAATACGGCTGATGAAATAGCATTATATAAAAGATCTGGTACTACCGGAACCAGTACAAAGATTATTGATGGCAGAGATGGGTCAGTAGGAAGCAGTTCCAACAATCCTTTTAAATTTAAGGTGACCAGAGAAAGCAATGGCAAATTTACGGTAGAGCGAGACAGTACAGGAACGGGAAATAATTTTGTTACCGAAGGTGCTGTTCTGGACAATACCTTTACCACCACCACTTCTTTTGGTTTTTTTATTCAGCAGTCCACAGCATCATTTCATCAAAAGCACTTTTTCGACAATATTGTTATACAGGATATTGTTGTAGATGTTGACCCTCCGGTTTTAACAACCGCGGGTACTACTAATGGCACCGCCATTTTACTTAATTTTAATGAAGCTGTTAATCCAAGTGATGCGGCTATTACCAGTCATTACAATATCACGCCAGGAAATATTCAACCTTCGAGTGTTACCGTTAGTGGAAACGTGGTCACTTTAAATATGGCTACCCAATTGAGTACTGGAAATTATACAGCTACGGTAAATACAATTAAAGATATTAAAGGGAATACCAGTGTAACTCCTCAAAGTAAAACCTTCTTTTATAGAAAACCCTATACCGCGAAATTGAATGATATTGTTATCAACGAGATTTTCCCAGATCCTAGTCCGCAAGTAGATTTACCATCGGTTGAGTTTATAGAAATTTATAATAGAACTACCGAAGATATTGGCTTAGTCGGTTTTAAATACAGCGACCAAACTAGCACCGCTACTTTTGGGAACGACAGCATTAAAGCGAATTCTTATATCATTTTATGTGCTAAAGCAGATACTGCTGAATTTAAAAAATATGGGAAAGTAATAGGTTTATCACCATGGCCATCATTAAATAATAGCAATGATGTGATTACCTTATCAGATCAAAATGGAAATGTGATATCCTCGGTTTCTTACGCCGATACTTGGTATAGAGATGCTACAAAAAAAGCGGGAGGATGGTCTCTGGAAAGAATAGATCCCTTTTCAAATTGTCTGGGAGCTACCGCATGGAAAGCCTCTAATGATTCTAGTGGAGGAACACCTGGCAAACTAAACTCTGTCAATATTTCAAATTATGATGCCTTATCACTAAAAGTCGATTCTTTTTCCAAACAAAATGATTCAACTTTACTCGTCGTTTTTTCTAAATCATTAGACCAAAATTCTTTAATTTCGGGGAATTTCAACTTGCAGCCAACAAGCATTTTAAAATCAATCAACTCTGATATTAGTCAACAAAAAGTCACCTTAACTTTTTCGAAGTTCCAACCGGCTACTACTTATCAACTCCAGTTAGGAAACATGAACGATTGTAGTGGAAAAGCTATAACAGGCAACAAAAACTTTTCTTTCAAAACCGCGGCATTAAGAACTGATACCGCTAAGCTCATTATTTCAGAAATATTTGCCGACCCCTCCCCCGAGGTTGGTTTGCCATTAATCGAGTTTATAGAAATCTACAACGCTGGTAAAGACACCGTTGATTTAAAAGATTACTCCATTTCTAATGGTACTTCAAAAGGAAAATTTGGAACGAAAAAAATCCTTCCTAATGAGTATGTGATTGTTTGCCCTGCGGCCGATTCCTTGTCTTATCAATCTTATGGAAAGATAATAGCTCCTTCCTCTTTTCCTACACTTACAAATACCGCTGGAAAAGTAATTCTCAAAAGTCATACGGAAAGATTAATCGATTCTGTGGCTTACGCCGATACTTGGTATAGGGATGCTACAAAAAAAGGGGGAGGTTGGTCTTTGGAGAAATTAGATCTTTTTTCAATCTGCAAAGATGCCATAGCATGGACATCCTCTAAGGACATTAGTGGAGGAACACCGGGTAAGCAAAATTCAGTAAATATCGTAAATTATGATGCTTTAATATTTAAAGTAGACAGCTTTTATAAATTAACGGATTCCACTTTGCTGATTTCTTTCTCAAAATCATTGGATCAATCTGCACTGATTACTACTAACTTTACCATTCAGCCTTCCATCAGTTTAAAATCTATCACATCTGATATCAGTCAGCAAAAAATCACCTTAACTTTTTCTAAGTTTCAACCGGCTACTAATTTTCAACTCCAGTTAGGAAACATAAACGATTGTAGTGGAAAAGCTATAACAGGCAACAAAAACTTTTCTTTCAAAACAGCGGCATTGAGACCTGATACTGCTAAGCTCATTATTTCAGAAATATTTGCCGATCCCTCGCCCGAAGTAGGCTTACCCTTGATAGAGTTTGTAGAAATTTTTAATAATAGTAAAGATACTGTTGACCTAAAAGATTACTCCATTTCTAACGGAACTTCAAAAGGTAAATTTGGAACAAAAAAAATATTACCAAATGATTATATCATTGTTTGTGCTGTTGCAGATACACTTGCTTATCAACCATTCGGGAAAGTGATAGCTCCATCTTCTTTCCCTTCTTTATTAAATACCACAGGCAGAATAATTCTTAAAAGTCATACCGAAAAATTAGTTGATTCAGTAGCATACGCTGATACTTGGTATAAAAATTCGCTTAAAAAGCCTGGTGGTTGGACTTTGGAGAAGATATCTCTTAAAGAAAAATCTTGTAATGGTTTTTACAATTGGGCTGCAAGTGAAAATAGCATTGGCGGAACGCCAGGGAAAATTAACAGTATCAATAATAACTTCAACACGGCTTCAGATTTAAAAATCCAGCAGATTGTGATGCTTAATGACACAATTATAGAAGTATTTTTAAACTTTTACTCTGATACTTCCAAGATAAATCAGGCTATTTTTTCATCACAAAAATTAGGACTTCCAAAGCAAGTTGTCTTCAATAAAATTAATTATAGAAGCTTTAAACTTTATTATTCTCAACCTTTTCAAGAGGGGGTACCATATACAATTTTAGCTAGTAATCTATTTAACTGTAATGGTTTCGAAATGAATGATTCACAATCATTTACTAAGCCTTTTGTTACTCCTATTAATTATCCCGTTGTCATTAATGAAATATTTCCAGACCCTAGCCCTTCAATCGGATTACCCGAATCTGAATTTTTCGAATTGAAAAACTTGAGTGATTCCACCGTTTCATTAGTCAATATGATTTACGAATATGGTACTCGAAAAATCATTTTCAATAAAGGCAGTATTCAACCCAATGGATTTTTAATTGTGTGTGCCGATAGAGATACGTTGGATTATCAAGTTTATGGTAAGACCCTAGGATTGGCATCATTTCCAGCATTAAATAATGAAAAAGGAACTTTAGTATTAAAAAATAACAAGGGGACTGAATTCCATCGCTTATCTTATGACAGTAATGGGTACAAAGATGCTGTTAAGAAAACCGGTGGCTGGACATTGGAATTAATTGATCCACTTTCAACTTGTAAACCTTCACAAAATTATTCGGCAAGTGTGGATGTAACTGGCGGAACGCCCGGTCGTCAAAACTCTATTTATCTGAGTAATAAAAACACAACTCCTTTATCTTTTGTATCTGCCGTATTAAAAGACAGCTTGACCGTTATCTTAACTTTTAATAGGGGGCTAGATAGTTTGCAGGCAACTTTAGCTAGCCATTTCAGCATCAATAACGGTGCAGGTGTTCCACAATCAGCAATCCCAATCGGACCTTCATTTTCAACTATTGAAATTAAATACAATCAGTTTTTAAGCAGAAATAAATCTTATACGGTAACTGTAAATGGTTTAACAGATTGCGGCTCTAATATATTAAATAACCAAACTCAAACTTTTGTTTATCCAGCAATAGCTGGCAAAAACGATGTATTGATCAACGAAATCTTATTCAATCCTAGATCAGACGGAGTCGATTTCATAGAAGTATATAACAATTCTGACAAAATATTAGATTTTAAAAATCTAAAAATTGCCGCTGTCAATGATAAAGATTCTGTGATTCAAATAAAAAATATCAGCAGTACACAATTGATATTTCAACCACAAACCTTATGGGTAATAACAAGTAATCCAGATACCGTAAAATCTCAATATTTCACTACTCATCCTAATCATTTCATCAAAGTTGCAAGCATGCCCTCTTATAATGATGACAATGGAAAAGCAGTGGTTTTGAATAAAGACAATGCTAGGATAGACCAACTGAATTATGATAAGAAAATGCATTTTGCCTTATTGAAAGATTTAAATGGTGTTTCTTTAGAAAGGAGTAGTTTTACACAGCCTACCAATACGTCAGGAAATTTTAGATCGGCAACGGCCTCAGTGGGTTATGCTACTCCGGCTGATAAAAATTCTCAATTTTTAGAAAATGTATCTGCAAAAAATGAGATTTCTTTAGCATCACAAACCTTCTCGCCAGATAATGATGGCTTTGAAGATGTGTTGCGGATTTTATTCAATTTACCACAGGCGAATTATGTAGCGAATGTGACTATTTATAACGACCAAGGGAAGCTCATCAAGAAATTAGTGCAAAATCAAACTTTGGCTACACAAGGCGAATGGATTTGGGATGGAATAGATCAGGATAATAACAAGGCGAAAACTGGAATTTATATTATTTATACGGAACTTTTTGATTTGAACGGAAATGTGAAAAAGTATAAGAAAACTGCTGTTTCTGCCGCTAAGTTTGAATAGTATATAGGCGGTCCTGATTTATGATTACAGGCTTACTAATATATCTCTTTTTTTATCTTATTTCTTTGTCCGATAGCGATCAGGCGCCACTCGCATTAATAAAAAAAAGCCCGCCAAAAAACAGACGGGAATGCCGCTTCAATCCCTAGCGCAAAAAATCAAGCTCAAAATCAGAACAATACTTCTAATCTTAAGCCTTCGCCATTCACTAAACAATATTTACCTTTGCCCTTTAAATCCTGTATAAGCCAATGGTAGAAAAAATTTTAGTAATAGGTTCTAACGGACAAATTGGAACCGAATTGGTAACCGAGCTTCGTAAAATTAATGGCGAAAGCAATGTGGTAGCTTGCGATATCCGTCGTCCTGATTATGATATTAAAAATGGTGGCCCTTTCGAGTTTGTAAACGTTTTAGATAAGGACAATTTAAAAGTCATATTCACTAAATATAAGCCTACTCAGGTTTATCTATTGGCAGCTTTATTATCAGCAACGGGAGAGCAAAACCCAAAATTAGCTTGGGATGGTGGCTGATCACGACCTGGAAGATGTCGCCGGCGGCGATATAGTCCTT